>JAHJIQ010000013.1 GCA_018823285.1 Pseudomonadota bacterium | reverse complement strand
GGGGGGGGGGGGGCGGTGCGTGGCCCGGGATCCCCGCCGATGCCTGGGATTTCAGAAACGGTTTTCGAAATAGGGCTGCAGGATGGTCGGAATCCTGATCGTCCCGTCCTCCTGCTGGTAATTTTCAAAGATGGCAGCCAGGGTCCGGCCCACGGCGAGTCCGCTGCCGTTTAAAGTGTGGACCAGTCGGCTTTTTTTGCTGTCTTTCGGGCGGTAGCGAATGCCGCCCCTCCTGGCCTGAAAGTCAAGAAAATTGCTGCAGGACGAGATTTCCCGATACTTGTTCTGGGCGGGCATCCAGACCTCGATATCGTAGGTTTTTGCCGATGAAAAACCAAGGTCGCCACTGCAGAGGGAGACTACCCGGTAGGGCAGCTCCAGAAGCTGCAGCACTTTTTCCGCATTGGCGAGCAGGCTTTCCAGTTCGTCATCGGATGTTTCAGGGGTGGTAAACTTAACCAGTTCAACCTTGTCGAACTGATGCTGTCTGATGAGCCCCCGGGTATCCTTGCCGTACGAGCCGGCCTCGGAACGGAAACAGGGGGTGTAGGCGCAATATTTTATCGGTAGCTCTTTTTCGGTCAGGGTTTCATCTCGATGAATATTGGTTACCGGCACTTCGGCGGTGGGGATGAGCCACAGGTCCCGGTCGGAAACCGAGGTCTTGAAAAGATCTGCGGCAAATTTAGGCAGCTGGCCGGTGGCGGTCATGGTTTCGGTGTTGACCAGAAAAGGGGGAAGGACTTCCCGGTAGCCGTGTTTCTGGGTGTGCAGATCCAGCATGAAGTTGATCAATGTCCGCTCCAGCCGGGAAGCAAAACCGCTGAGCAGAGCAAAGCGGGCGCCTGAAATCTTGGCAGCCCGCTCAAAATCGATGCAGCCGAGCTCTTCGCCCAGCTCGTAATGCGCTTTTGGGGGGAAAGGGAATTCGGGGATTTTCCCCCACTTTCGCAGCTCCACATTTTCACTGTCGTCCTTGCCGAACGGCGTGGAGTCATGACAGAGATTCGGGATCTCCATGACAATTTCCTGGAGTGATAATTCAATGGAGGTGAGATCGGCTTCCAGCTCTTTGATCCGGTCGCCGATTTTACGCGTTTCAGTGACCAGGGCATCCGCATCCCGGCCGGATTTTTTCAGCTCGGCGATTTTCTGGGAATCGATATTCCGTTTGTTGCGAAGTGTTTCGCTTTCGGAGAGGATTTCACGGCGTTTCTCATCGATGGTGATGAAGTTGTCGATTCTGCCGGTTTCCATCCCGCGGAATCTCATTTTTTCCAGCACCAGATCTATATTTTCCCGAATAAAACGGAGTTCAAGCATTTTTGGTTCTCCTGAAAAATTGAAACAAGCGATTCAAAGAGGCTTTTTATCACGCCGGACCTTATAAATCAAGGCTGTTGAATCGGGTCGGGCAACCTCTTTTCCAATTGACACCCGAGCGTAGGAGCTGTTATACTCCCGGCCAATGTCAACAGGGGTCGATTGGCGATAAGCTGTTGAAATATCGGGAGAGTTTGATGATGTCTTTAGCTGTTTCCCGGGCCGGGAAGTTGTTTCCGGCCCTGCTGTTTCTCGTTGTTTTTTTCCCCTCAGAAGTTTTTGCCAAGGGCTGCATGACGGGCAGTTGTCATCAGGCCCTTGTCAGAGTCAAATATCTGCATGGGCCTGTGGCTGCGGAGATGGCCGGAGTGAAAGCTTGTGAGATGTGTCATGTGCCGGCCGGGGCGAAATGCACTGCGAAAACAGCGGGGAAATTCACCCTGAAGGGCAAGGATTTATGCCAGGCCTGCCACACCAAGGGAACGGGCAGCCAGCATTCAAGTGACGGTGTTGCCAGTAAATGCTTGAAATGTCATTCCCCTCACGGGTCGGACAGCAGCCCCCAGATGTTGCGGGTCGGGGTAAAATCTTCGGGGAAAAAATCCTGATCGGCCGGAAGAGCGCGCCTGGCGGTATCATCAGATTGAGTCTTGTTCCTGTAAACCTGGGCTTGCCCCCGGCACTTTTTTCGAGAGACTTTGGGCACACGGACTTCAACTTCAGATCCCGTTCATGTCATTCGGTGAATTGATATTCTTGAACGGACGTCGTGAGCCGGCAATGTTTTCCGTTACCGCAGTTTCAATTATTCTGGTATTCATCAGCTGCAGCACAGCCGTTATTTTCCTTTCTTCAGCCTTCAGGCATCGTTCTATAACCGGAAGTCCGGTTCTCCCGTAAACTCCATGCAGGGGTTCGAGACCATCTGCGGTGGCCGGAATGACGGCATCAAAACCAGGGACCTGGTCACAGAGGTGGATTATCAGACTGATGTCGGGAAACGGCATATCGCAACCGACAACAAAGATAAATGGAGTGGAGACTGTTTTCAGGGCGGCGTGAATGCCGGCCAGGGGGCCTTTCCCGGGATGGATGTCGGTGGTCATGGGCCAACCGAGAAAAAGGTATTCATCCGGGGTGTTTGTCACCAGCAGGCGTTTTGTGAAGATGTTTTCCAGAGCCCCGGCAGGATGCTCGATCAGCCGGCGGCTGTGAAATTCAGCCAGCGCTTTGTTTGATCCGAACCTGCTGCTTTTGCCGCCCGCAAGAATGACCCCGGTGAAATCAGCGTCTTTCATGATCGTTTTTTCGATGGATGGTCAGGGTGATCTTCTCGGCTTTGCTGCATCCCTTCAGGGAAGTGATCATGCCCGTCACGGCCTGGCGGAGAAATTTTTCCAGGAAATTGTTCAGGGCAATGGGCTTGCCGTCGGCGAAGAGTGAGGCCTGGGGGTGACCTTGATCGGCCAGGAATTTTCTGCAGATGAAATCGGCGAGTTCCCGGGTGTCGTTGTGACCGAACTGCGGCAGGTCGATATGCAGCGGATCGTCACTGACCATGGCCAGCCAGCTGTTATCCCTGTTTTCAAGAGGAGTTGCGTGGGCCTCTTTTCTGAAGACTTCGATTTTGGGCAGAGAGGATTTCTTGTAGCCTTCGGCGATGACGAGGTCAATATCCGGAAAATATCGGTCCAGCAATTCATTCGCGGCCTGGTCGTGGTCCACATCGCTGATGATCCCGAGTCCGGTGGGTGAGGAGAGGGCCACTGTTCGGGCTCCGGCCCTTTTATGGCGCCAGGTGTCTTTACCTTCAAGGTCCATCTCAAAGGCATGGACATGGTGCTTGATGGTGCCGATTCTAAACCCGCGGCGGTTCAGTTCCGGGATGAGTCTTTCCAGGAGAGTGGTTTTGCCGCAGTCCGGTTTACCTACCAGGGCGAGTATTGCTGGTGCCATAAGGGTTTTTTGTTTCAAGAGTCATCCCGGAGGCCAGCTCAGCGGGCGGCCGCCCAATACGTGCATATGGAGGTGGAAAACCGTCTGGCCCGCCTCCGCGCCGTTGTTCATGACTGTCCTGAAGGAGCTGATGCCGTTTTCTTTGGCAAGATCGCCGCCTTTTTGCACCAGCCGGCCGATCAGTTCCGTTTCCTCACTGGTAATTGAACCAGGACCGCTGATGTGTTTTTTCGGGATGATCAGAAAGTGTTTCGGCGCCTGGGGGGAGATGTCCCAGAAGGCAAGAAGCTCGTCATCCTCATAGAGCTTGTTGGCCGGAATTTCACCTTTTATGATCCTGCAGAATATGCAATCGTTACTCATGCCATTCTCCTGTATTCGTGAAGTTGCTCTGAAAGTAAAAAAACTTACCGGAGGGGATGCGGGAAGTCAAACTATACTATAAATGTCTCGCCACCGGACCGGTATTTTAGTATCATTTCGGATTTAATTGGTCTGTCAGGAGGGGAGTGACTATTGTTGATGATCATGAACAGATTGAGCCGGTGGCATTATGAATAATATGGTGTATTACGGTGAGTACAAGCGGGTTGGTGAGATGCTGGTCAACTATGGCAAGCTCGAACAGGTGCAGCTCGACCGGGCCCTTTCTCACCAGGCGAATGTGTCAAGCAGGATCGGTGAGATCCTGATCACCCTGGGGTTTGTCAGTGAGGAAGATCTGGTCGAGGTCCTCGGTGAGCAGCTCTCCCTGTCGATGTATGAGCCCGATCCGGAAGATGTGTTCCTGCCCGTTGATATCTCTGAACTCTTTCACCGGGAGCATCCTTTTGCCATGATCAGCCGGGGAGAAGAGGGGCAGACGATCCTGCTGGTCTCCAATCCTCTGGATGGCGACCTTTTCGCCGCCATGGGTGTTCTCACCACCAGGGATTATGTGGTCCAGCTGACCCTGGAATCAAATCTGAAAAACATCATGGCCGAACATTACGGGCTGGAACATGAAACCGTGGTCGGCAACAATATGTTTGTGGATGAGTCCGACATCGACCGGTTGAAGGATATGGCCTCCGAGGCCCCGGTTATCAAGTATGTGAACGGTATCATCGATACTGCGGTCAGCCGGAAGGCGAGCGATATTCATCTCGAGCCGCATGAGGAAGGGCTGCAGGTCCGGTTGCGGATCGATGGAATCTTGCAGGATTATGACATCCCTCCCCATTCGATGATTGCGGCGATCATCTCCCGTATCAAACTGATGGCGGCTCTGGATATTGCTGAACGCCGACTTCCGCAGGACGGCAAGATCGGGATGAGGATCTCCGGCAAGGAGATTGATCTCCGGGTTTCGACTCTGCCCACCGTGCATGGCGAGGGGATCGTCATCCGTATCCTTGAAAAGGGTTCGGCAATCCTCAATCTCGAATTTCTGGGGATGCAGGCGGATACCGAGAAGAAATTTCGTAATCTTCTCAAAATCCAGGACGGGATTATTCTCGTGACCGGTCCCACCGGGAGCGGGAAAACAACCACCCTTTATTGCGCCCTGAACCAGATCAGCAACGAAAGCAACAAGATCATCACCATTGAAGATCCGGTTGAGTATCAGCTGAAAGGCATCAACCAGATCCAGGTCAGGCCGGAGATCAACCTGACCTTTGCCAAGGGGCTGCGCTCCATTGTCCGGCAGGACCCGGACGTCATCATGATTGGTGAAATCAGGGACCTGGAAACCGCCGAAATCGCCGTCCAGTCATCCCTGACCGGACATCTGGTGTTCAGCACCCTCCACACCAACGATGCCCTGTCCGCCGTGGTGCGGATGGTCGATCTCGGGGTGGAAAGATTTCTGCTGGTTTCGTCCTTGCGCGGGGTCATGGCGCAACGTCTGGTGCGGCGGATCTGCGAACACTGCAAGGAGAAAAGGGGGCTTGCCTCGGAGGCGCTCGGGTACATGCCCGGAGGTGAGGACTTCTATCTCTTCGAAGGGCGCGGCTGCAAGAAATGCGGCAACAGCGGCTTTACCGGCCGGGTTGGGCTCTATGAGTTTCTGGTGATCGACGATGCCCTGTCCCGGGGGATTTCCCATGGCGCGGATCTGGTGGAACTTAAAAAAATCGCGGCCGATGGCGGTTTCAGGACCATGTACGATGACGGATTGGAAAAAGTGCGGGATGGCGTCACTTCTCTCGCCGAAGTTGTCAGGGTCACCGGGAAATAGGTCGCAGAATTATGCCACTGTTCAGCTATATAGCCGTTGATTCCGGGAACACCATCAAGAAGGGAACTCTCGATGAAGTGAACAGCGAAGCGGTTGCCGACAGGCTCATGCGTTCCGGTCTGCGGCCCCTGGAGATCAAGAGATCTTTTGAAAGCGGAAAAACGGGCAAGGCCTTCTCGCTCAATCGTTTCAAAACGGAGAAGGTCACCAGGAACGACATCGATTTTTTCACCAAGCAGGTTTCGTTGTTATTAAGCGCAGGGCTCTCGCTGGACAGCGCCCTGCGGACCATAAAACAGCACAGTCACAAGACTGCGTTCCGTGATTTTGCCGGGGACGTGGAGCGGAAACTGAAAGAGGGGAAATCGTTCTCCGAATCTCTTGCCGAATATCCCGAGCATTTCTCGCCGATGTATGTGAACATCGTCCGGGCAGGTGAAGAGGGCGGGATTCTGCCGGCAATGCTGTCCCGGATTTCCGAGTATCAGGCCACCTTCAATGAACTGAAACAGTATATCGTCTCCGCCTCAATTTATCCCCTCTTCCTTCTGATCGTCGGGTTTGTTGCGGTAATGATTCTGATCACCGCCATTCTGCCGAGGTTTGAGATTCTTTTTGCCGGGGTCGGCCAGGAGCTGCCGCTTCACGTTCAGATCATGATTGATTCGGCCAAGGTGATCAGTGATAACATCTTCATCTGCCTCATCATCATTATCGGTCTGCCCTTTGCTTTTTTCCGGTACCTGAAAAGCGAACAGGGGAAAATGGCTTTTGACCGGTTTGCGATCAAGGTGCCGGTGATCTCTTCGTTCGTCAAGGATCTTGAAACAACGAGGATCTTCCGGACCCTGGAGGTGCTCGTCAATAACGGGGTTCATCTCTCCACTGCCTTGAAAATAAGCAGCGGTGTCGCCGGCAACACCGAGTTTCAGCGTCTGCTGCAGCGGGCCACCGCCGCTCTGAAAGAAGGTCAGCAGGTGGGCCTTAAATTGAAAGGAGCCGGTCTGCTCCCTGATCTGGCGGGCGACCTGCTCGCCATCGGCGAGGAGTCGGGCCGGGTGGGCCAGGTGTGCGGCCAGATCGCCGACCATTATGAAGAAGGATTGCGCCTGAAGACCAAACGGATCATCGCCCTGATCGAGCCGCTGTTTATTCTGACCATCGCCCTGGTCGCCGGGTATGTGGTGATCTCAATGCTTTCCGTGATCCTCAGTATTAACGAAATATCAGGATGATTCCCTCCGCAAAAGATCGGGGTGGTTCTGTTTTCCCCTTGCCCCCGGGAAAGGGTGTCTATTCCGGAGAGGGCTTTTCGCTGTTTGAAATGCTGGTGGTGCTGATGATCCTCGCGGTGATGGCGGCAATGGCCACTCCCGCCGTCGGCAGACTTGCCGACAATCTCAAGTTCCGCAGCCAGACCAGGGAAATCAGCAGCATTCTCCGCTATGCAAGATTGCAGGCGATTTCCAGGGGCGGAGAGCTGCGGGTGACCCTGGATGAAGGCGAGGAATGCATTTTCAAGCTGAGCGGCGCGGTCCGGGAGACCCGGGAATGCGGTCTCGAGGAAGATGATGTGCTGATTATGGAACCCGAAGAGATCCTGTTCTTTCCAGAAGGGACGGCCACGCCGGCCCTCATCACCTTCGAGAAGGGTGAACGGGTGAAAAAGATCCGAGTTGATCTGTTGACGGCCATGCCGATTACCGTGCGATGAACATGGCGATGAATAAAGAGGATTGCCGGGTCTCCTGCGCCTGGAGGTTGTTCGGAAAAGGGGCAAGTTTCCGTTCCCGGCCGAAATCGGGAGATAGAGTCGGACGGGGTGAGACATTGCGGCGCATGACAACCGGAAGAGCCGGGTTCACCCTCTTCGAGCTCTTGATTGCGATGTTCATGATGGTCCTTGTTTCAACGATGCTCTATTCGATCCTGAATGCCGGGATTTCCTTTTCCGGTAAAGGAGAGGAGAGGATCATCAGCGGGGAAAGGGACCGGGCTTTCCTGGAACTTCTCCATCGCCAGATCCATGGCACCTGGTTCGGTTCTGGGGAACGAAAACTGAAAATTTTGGTGGAAGAAGACACCATGCGGCTGGTTACCACCAGCCCCCTGTTGAACAGGGATGTGCCGATGGTGATGGCATTTTATTATTATGACCGGGGGGCGGGCAACCTCTACTATTCGGAACGGGTTGATTTTTACAATCCTGAATATTTTGAGGATTACGATCCCGACCTGCAGGAAATGTTTGTGCTGCTTGAGGATCTTGCTGATTTTGCCATTGAGTACGACGAGAAGGAAGGAATCGTGAGTGTCAGTTACGGCGGGCAGCTTTATGAATTTGTCCCCAGATGCTGGAGTGAAGAGGTGGCGGGCTCATGAAACTGGTCTGCGGCAGGAGCAGCACAGGGAACATGGCCGGCTTCACCATTATGGAGGTCCTGGTCGCGGTGACCATTCTCGGCATGGCCTACCTGGTGATCCTGCAGAGTTTTTCTCTTTCGATGCAGAATATCGGCCGGATCGACCGCAGCGGCAGCAGCAGGTTTGAGGCGATGCTCGAAATGGAGAAGCATTTTCTGGATATTACTTCGGATGAAGAGGGTGAAGAGGCGGAGGGTGAGATCTTTGTAGAAGACGATTCGCTCAAGGTCATCCAGTTCACCGACCGGCAGGGGCTTCTTTTTTCCCTGAAGCTGGAGAAAAAATAAGATGGCCCGGTGTAAGCCCACAGGGAATACAGGCTTTGTCCTGCTGGTGGTCATTGTGGTCATGCTCCTGATCAGCTTTCTCGCCTTACAGCTGATCTTCCAGGTCCGGACCGAGCTTAAGATCGCCGGCAACCGTGCGGCGCATTTCAGTGAACGGATGCTGGCGGAGGGTGGGGTGAGCCTCGCCCTGTTCAGGCTGAACGCCAAACTTGACCTCGACACCGAGGAGCTTCTGGGCGGGCCGTTCAGTTTCGGAAAAATCTATGAATCTGTTTTTCCGGCGGGCAAAATAGAGTACTATGCGGTGAGCGAATCCGGGAAGATCGACCTGAACTCCGGTTCGATGGTTCCGCTGATGCTTTTTCTGGAGCATCTCGGTCTAGACGAGGATGAGCGGGCGGTGGTTGCGGACTCTCTGCTGGACTGGCGCGATGGTGATGATCTTTACCGGGTAAACGGCGCCGAAAGGGATTACTATGAGGAGCTGCCCAGACCGTATGTTCCCCGGAACGCCAAAATCGAAGATCCGGGAGAGTTTTTTCTGATCAGGGGAACGGAAAGGCTGCGCGGGATGTTTGATCCGTATGAGGTGTTTACGACCCATGGCGCGCAGGGGAAAATCAACTTCAACAGCCTCACTCCGGCCATGCTCGATTTTCTGACGGCCGGCAACCAGGAAGACAAGGATCTTTACTGGGAGTTACGGCAGGACATCCGCACCCTTTCGGGCGCCCATGCCCAGCAGGTGCTTGGGAGTGAAAGATATGCGATGTTCAATAACATCCTGGTTTATAATGTCCCCAACAATCCTTATTATTCGATAGTGGCCAGGGGGCTTGCCGGGTTCACGTCCGAAGAGGGCGCCGCTGATGAGGTAATAGATGAGGGCTTGGCCGGGGAAGGGCAGAAGAAAAAAAGAGGGGGCAGGGTCAGGGTTCTGGTCAGCAGCAATGGGGGCAGGATTCGCTACCTGTCCTGGAGGGTATATTATTCATGAGTGGTCTTGAGGTCATAATCGAGGCTGATGGCTTTACCGTGAGCTATGGCCGAGGGAAGACCGTCCAGGAATTCCGGGGCGAGGGTCTCGACGGCGGGGAATGCCTGCACGGTTTCACCGACCGGCACGGAATCACCTCGACCTCCGTCAACCTGTTCGTTTCCGAAGAGCTGATTTTCGCGACCTCGATATCTCTTCCGGTCAGAACCCCCGACATTGCTGAAGCCGTGAAGTTCCAGCTTGGCCTGATCACCCCTTTTCGGGAAGATGAGGTGTTGTACAGCTATTCTGCGCAGCGGGCGGGTGAACTGTATAAAACAACGATCTTTGCCGCCCGGGCAGGTCTTCTGGCCAATTCCATTGAAGAGATTATCGCGGCCGGCTTCCAGGTCAGGGGGCTGTATCCGGAAAGCCAGCGTTATGTCACGAACAAGTTGGGCAAAGAAAAATGGGCGTTGGTAATGCCCGGCAAGTTCACCAAGGTTTTTGTTTTTTCGGGGACGGTTCTCGAAGACCGGATGTTGTGCCATCCGGACCTCAGCTTTGCCAAAACCGCCGAACTCTGCGGCACGGAAAGCCTTTATCATACCGCGAGGCCGGCTGCCAGCCGGTTTCAGCCGAGCAGCGACCTCCTGAGCGCTTCTCCGGTTCTCAAGGATTTCAACATGCTGCCGGCCTCTTACCGGAGGCCGGATTATACGAGGATGGCAATCATCGCCCTCCTGGCCGTAAATCTCTTTGCCCTGATCTTTGTAACCGGGTATAAGCTCCGGCAGATCGACGGGGTGATCAGTGAAACCGAGGCTGAAATCGCCCGGTTGGCGCCGGTGATGATGGAAGTCAGCGAACTCCGGCGTGAGATCAAGAAGAACAAGGATTTTCTGGCCGGGGTTCAGGGATTGGAAGCCAATACCGACCTGATCTCCTTTCTGACCCGGCTGACTGAAGAACTGCCCGAGACCTCTTATCTCGACCAGTTGCAGTTGAACGGCAAGGAGAAGGTTGTGGTCATCCAGGGGTATACGGATAACGTCGGTGAGTTGACCGAAAAACTTCAGGTTCTGGGAGAAACCAGGCTCAAGTCCACGAGCCGGAGAAAGAACAGAACCTATTTTCAGGTGGAGATCGGACTGCCATGATCAGTCTGGCAAAATACTACAACCGGCACCGACGTCGTGCCATTCTTATCGTTGCCGCCGTGCTGCTGCTGGTGCTGAATCTTGTCCGCTGGGTCAATACTGCCTACCAGACCAGGGTCGCCGAGGCGGAGAGCACCGCCGAGCGTGTCGAACAGTACCGTTTCAATGCCAGACAGATCGATCAGCTGAAGGAAGAGCTCGAAAAAAATCTTAAAGTGAAAGCGCAGGTGGAGAAAGCATTTTTCACCGGTGTTTCCGATGAGGAGATCGCCTCGGCCATGCAGATCCGGATTCAGAATCTGGTCATGAAAGCGGGGCTCGAGTCTGAATCGATCCGGCCAACCCGGCAGGCCGTTGATCGGAACCGGGAAGGTGACGCTGGCGCAGTCCCCCTTGAGGAGGTTATAATCAAGGCGAGACTTGCCGGGACCCAGCAGCAGTTTATCGATTTTCTGAGCGACATTTACAGTTCACAGCAGTTTTTCAAAATTGAGAGTTTTACCTTGAAGCCGTATAAAAAAGCGGGGCTCAAGATTTTTATAGAATTCAAGAGTTATTATTTCCTGAAGAATTCCGAGTGAGTCCGGCCGGGCAAACGGAACGGACGGACATTGAGCAGGTGAAATGACACGATTTACCCATTTGATACTTCTCCTTTTGAGCCTGATGATCATCATGCGCATTGGTTTAAGCGGGCCATGGACGCCTGATGAAAAACCTGTGGTTGAGAGCCAGGCAAAGGAAGAGAGTGAAGTGCCCGAAGCAATGGTTTTTAATCCGGAGATAGCCAAACCCTTGCCCGATCTGAATCAAGGATATGTTTTTGTTGAGGATCGGGAGCTGGATGAAAGTGATCTTGACGAGTTCACGAGCGACGGCAAAAAGGAACCGGAAATTGTCAGCTCGACCGATCTTGAGGAGGTTTTCTACGAAGGGTCGGTGATTATCGGCGAACTGCGGAAAGCCCTCGTTGCTTATCCGGCCGCGCCGGCAAACGTGGAAAAAGGCTCCAGAACCAGAGCTCCTGTAAAGGGGAGAGCGGCCTCGGTGCTGCAGCACGAACAGCTTGACCAGGGCGCTCTTTTTATGGGTTTTGTGGTGGCCAGGGTCGAGGAAGACCGGATCGTGTTCGAAAAGGACGGGGAGAAAATTGAAAAATTTCTCCATGACCAGAACAAGTCCCGGGTTGTGGTCAGGGGACGTGCCGGCCAGCCGACGCGCGCAGCGGCAGCTGAGGCGAGCCCTGTTGCCTCTCCCCCTGCTGTAACCAGGGCTCCTGAGCCGCCGACCGAAGTAACCCCGAGAAATACCGCGCCAACACCGGAAACGGGTTCCGGTGCGCCGAGTAAACCGCCTGGGCCGCCGGCCGATCTGCTCCAGCGGAGGTCACAGCGGCTGTTAAGGCTTGATCCGTCGATGATGGCGCCCCCGCCGCCGACCGCAGGCAGCGATTTCCCGCATGGTCGGGCAGTTCAGTAATGAAGATTCTAATAACGAAGGTGAGATATGTGTTTTGTACCCCAAGGGCATAAGTTTCGTTTGAGCAGTAAAGCAGCGCAGCTCTGCTTTAAATATTTTGTCGCCGGAATAGTGGTTTTTCTTGCCACCGCAACCTTGTCGGGATGCGCCTATTTTTCAGGTGGAGACGGAGCTGACGGCATATTCGATCTTGCCGAAATCAGCAAGGGCATTGAAAAACCTGCCCCGGTCGTTGAAGAGGAAGAAAAAGTCCCGGAAGACGAGGTTTCTGAAACGGCGATCAAAACGGTGCCGGTCCGGGATATCCCGAGCCGGGTTGACGGACGTAACCCCTACCTGAAAAAGATCAAGGGTGCCCAGCCGCCTCCTGAACCATCGATGGAAGTCGCTCCCGGTGAGGGAGTTCTCCTGAATTTCGACAATGCCGATGTCTATGAGGTGATCCAGGTGATCGCCGAGATCCTTGATATCAGCTATATCATCGACCCGCAGGTCAAGGGGGTGGTCAACATCCGATCCGGAAAGAAAATACCGATGTCGCAGCTTTATGCGGTATTCAAAAAACTCCTCAATATCAACGGCCTCGATATCCGCAGTGAAGGAGATTACAACTATATTTTCAGTGCCAAAAAGCCATCCTCGGAAATGGTCCAGGGGCCGGATCAGGCCGATTCCCTGAAAGAGTCGCCAAGCATCATGATCCAGATTGTCCCGGTCATGCACATTCCGGTGGCCGAAGCGGTAAAACTTCTGAAACCCTATCTTTCGGAGCAGGGTGAAATGTTCACCCTTGAAAATCCAAACACCCTGTTTGTCAGTGATTATGAGAGTAAGGTTCTGGATGTGCTGACGATCCTGGCCCGACTTGATGTTTCCCCCCTCTCAAGCCTCAGGGTGCGGCTGGTCAGAATCGACAAGGCGCCGATTTTCGAACTGAAGGATGAGCTGGTTGAGATCCTGAGCTCGCTGCAGGTCAACAGCAAAGGGTATGACGGCGTTTCCGTACTGGCCCTTGAGCGGGTGAATTCTCTCCTTCTGGTGAGCAGCAACCAGGAGCTGCTTGACAGCGCAACCCGCTGGGTGACGGAACTCGATGTGGTGCCGAGCGAAGGGCGCGACAACATCTATATTTACAATGTAAGGAATTCGGTGGCCTCCGATCTGGCTTCCCTGGTAAATGAACTGATCAGTTCCAGTCCAAGCGTCACCACCGGGTCGAGCGCGGCGAAGTCCAGCGCAAAGAGCAGTGAAGAGAAAGACTCCTCTGCCACCCCAACGGCAATCACTAAGCCTGCCAAATCGACGGCGGTACGTAAAACCGGGGCGTCAAAGAAAAGCGGCGAAACCGGTGAATCTCTGCGTTTCGCAGGAGAGCCGGTGATTATTGCCGATGACAGCAGGAATATCATTTTGTTGCGAGCCCATCCGGCCGACTATGTCCGGTTGACCAAACTCCTGGAACGGCTGGATAATATTCCGAGGCAGGTCCTGATTGAGGTGATGGTAGCCGAGGTGAACCTGAACGACTCCTGGGCCATGGGTATCGAGTGGGGGATGAAGGAAACCGGGCGGCTGAAGCTGGATGGGACAAAATATACCAATAAGTATTTCAGCAACCTGAGCCAGATCGCCAATGGTGAGAGTGGTAGTCCTATCAATCATGACAGCCTGCAATCGGTTGCGGCCGGGTTCACCTACAGTGTGCTGAATTCCGCCGGAGAGGCGATGGGTATTCTGAATGCCATTGCCGATGACACCGAACTGACCATTCTCTCCTCGCCCCAGGTCATGGTGCTCAACAACGAGACTGCCACCGTCAATGTCGGTCAGCAGGTCCCTATTGTCACCAGTCAGACCGGGGATATCAACTCATCCAATCTCAACCAGACCATTCAATACAAGGATACCGGAGTCATTCTCGATGTGACCCCCAAGATCAATTATGACGGGATCATCATCCTCGATATCAATCAGCAGGTCAGTTCCGCTTCCACCAATACCTTAAGTGGAACAGAGTCTCCGATTATTTCAAATCGGGAACTCAAAACAAAGCTTGCGGTTCGCGACGGGCAGACGATCTTCATGGGTGGCCTGATTGAAAATAATGTGAATCTGGTCGACAGCGGTGTTCCCTTTCTGAAAGACATCCCGATTCTGGGGTGGTTTTTCAAATATCAGAAAGAGGTCAAAGATAAAACCGAGCTGCTGGTTATGATAACGCCCTATGTGATTGAGACGGAAGATGTGCTGGCCCAGTACGCCGCGAATTTTGAGAAAAAGATGATTGATCTGCGTAAAAAACTCAATCAAGGGAAAAAACAATAGGCTATGCGTCAGTTGTTGATAGACGGCCTTTCCATAGAAGAGCAGGCCAATATAGATTCGTATCTGAAAAGAACCGTAAAGAGTGCTTCGATCGCTGGGATGTTCTGGCTTGCCGTCCCGGACGACCTGCTTGGCCCGGCCCAGCTGGGTCATGGTGATTGCGGCCCGTTCTATTTCGGGATTGAGCTGGGCAGGAATTCAGTGGCGTTCGAGTTTCTGGTCAGAAGCGAGAGCAACCTGCACTGTTCATGTATATGCTATGCGACGGATGCCCAAAGGGATCACTTGTTGCGATTTGTGGATCGAATGCTCAAGGAGGAGAAGATAAAGGCCTGACGGTGAGCGATCATGCATAAGGGTAAAATAAAAACGCCCACCCCTTGAATCCAAGGGGCGGGCGTTTTCGCGTCAGCAGTTTTGCCTGAAATCTTTTACCACCAGCAGATGGTCTGATCGGCGGCAAAGATCTTGTCGACCAGCTTATCGTAGTCTGGAGCGTCTACATTGAGCTTGAAGCTGTCGGCTTCCCGGTCCCTGGTAACGATCTCAACCAGTTTTTTGGTGGTTGCATCAGGCTCGGATCGATATACATTGAGTATTTTCATGGTGTTTATCTCCTAAGCTCCTATTTGATTCCGTAGGGAACGATGTTGGTCATTTCACGAAGTTTCTCGCCAAGTTCCTCAATGGTGATAGCCTCAAAGCCACTTTTGTCAACATTGGCCTGAACGGTGGAGTAGACTTCACCTTCCATGTCCCGGAGCATTTCAATGCTCTCCTGCTGGTTTTCATCAAGCGCCGGGATTTCGTTGTCGAGAACAACACCGTATGCGTACATGTTCTCTACCGCAAGACCGAGAGCGGAACGAATGCCATCCATGGTGTAGTCTTTGTTTCTGTACATGAAGCATACTTTTTTATATTCCATCTGATCAGCCTCCTATAAACTGATATAACAGTCGTAGTCTTCAATGATCGCCCCGTGCTGTGCCTGGGTGGCCATTTTTGACGGTTCCAGACCAGCGGGGACATCATTCCTGTCGTACCCCTGTTTGCCATAACTGTCCAGACAGATGGAGACATCGTCGGCCAGTTTGCAAAGGGCTGGGAATTCTGCCTCTTTCTTTGCGCAATGGGTTCCAGTCCAGGTAAAGAATACCTTGACCTTCGAGCCTTTCGCCTTGGCAGCTTTGGTGATTCCCATAACATGCCGGAAGTTATCGGGGTTGGTTACGAAGATACCTAAACTCTTAGCCATTTTTCCCTCCAGATAAAAAAGTGCTGGCGCACCATCTGTTTAGATAATGCGCCACAGAATTGCCACCTGTTAAAAACAGGAGGAAGTTTTACCTCATCCCTTCTTGATATAAAAACGGAAGAAGCCTGAATCTTCCTTCTCGCCAAGGAACTCATGGCCGCTCCGCTCACACCAGCCGGGGAGATCATTTCTTGAGCCGGGGTCGGTGCCAAGAACTTCGAGTATCTGGCCGGAGTTTATCTTGTCGATCTCTTTCTTGGTGCGAAGCATCGGCATGGGGCAGCTTAAGCCTTTGGCATCGAGAGTGCGGTCTGCATTGATCCCGGCAGGGGCTGTTTTGGTTCCGCTCATATCTTCCTCCTTACATTCATTGTTGATTTGGTGGCGCAAGCTATTCTTGAAAAGTACAGCTCGGTGTCACCTCATATTGTTGATACCATTGATAGGTGATTCCAGATGATCGCAAGGATTTTTTCTACCAAGATTCCGGGAGCCTGTCAAGGTGTAAATGAATGACAATTCATTCTGAAATTATTATATGCGGTGAATAATGATATGCATGCTGAAACGGATAAGTTTTCAATAATTATTCCTGATACATTGTGGCACAGTAATCCGAAGGGCGGAACTTACGTTGTGAAACATGAAAACTAACGAACCGCGAAGCCCAATTGTGATAAATGTTTGATTTTTAAAAGAAATTGCTCGAGGTGAGGATTAGCAGAAAATTTTTCCGTTCACACATTATGGGTACAGGTGCTGACAAACTTGACAAATTATACAGTCAAGAGTAAGAAAAATGAACGTTCGTTCATAATCGGGGATCCGGCTATGGAACAGGGATCATTATTGTTTCCGGTTCAACAATATATCAAATGAGACGAGGAGGAATTGGATATGGCTGAGGGAAGTGTTATGGGGAGCAAAGTCAAAGGGCTGTACAAGTCTCTCTGTCAGGACGAGTGGGACGCTTATACGGTAGGCATTATCATTGCCTTTCTCAGCGTGCTGATGCTGGCCTGGTCTCGTCCCTGGGGCGCGGTCGGAGCGATTCGGAACTGGGGTGACTGGATCATCTACGGGATGGGTTTTGATCCGTTCGGGATGTTTGATGGTGAAGCTCCTTCCCATGTTCTGAAAAACAGCGGTTCGGTGATCGGCGTTGGCTTTATTGGCGGTGCCTTTGTCTCTGCCTGCCTCGGTAACAATTTTGCTTTCCGTATTCCTCCTGTTCTGGAGATGGTCAAGGCGGTAATTGCGGGTGGCCTGATGGGAGTTGGCGCAGCTCTGGCCGGTGGCTGTAATGTCGGCGGGTTTTACAATGCGATCGGCAATCTTTCCGCGCACGGTTTTGCGATGATGATCGGTCTTGTGCTTGGCGCTGTGACCGGTTTGAAATATCTTTACTGGGAGATGGAGCATATTACCTGGGGTAGCGGCGGCGCCAAAACCATTGAGCTTCCTTCGGCGCTGCAGATTGTTCTCGGGCTTCTTGCCATTGGCGGCCTGATTTACGGAGCATACAATTATTCCGGCAATGAAGATCTGGCCAAGATGAGCGGGATGCTCGTCATTGCTGCCGGTCTTGGATATGCGATGCAGCGTGGCCGCTGGTGCATGATCCAGGGGTTCCGTGAGCCGCATATGACCGGTGACTGCACCATGGCCAAATCCGTTGCCTTAAGTGTTCTTCTGCTGGCTATCGGTATCGCTGTAGTGAAGGCTGCCGGACTTCAGTCTCCTATCCATTATGTCCGCGGGACCTTTGGTTGGGGTGGGGTGGTCGGTGGGTTTATTTTTGCCCTGGGCGCCATGTTTGCCGGAGGGTGCGGTACCGGTACCTTGTGGCGTGTTGGCGAGGGCCAGATTAAATTGTGGATCGTTGTGCCGTTTTTCGGGATCTCCAATTCAATCATGACCGCCTGGTTTAATAGCGGGGATGTGGAAGGCCAGACAGCATGGGCTGAATTTCTGTCGGATGCCGACACCGACAAGCTTCTTGTTTTTGGCGGCAAGCTTGGGAAATTTGTCTACATGCCGGATACTTTTCTCGGTTATGGCGGAACCCTGTTATTGATTTCGCTGGCAATGGCTGCATGGTTCCTGATTGTGAAATGGAATGAAGATACCAATAAATTTATTGTGCCGATGTGATTCTGCACCGGCGATAGAAGGTTTGCCTTGAAGTTCATAAAATGCACCTCCGGATCGTCCGGAGGTGCATTTTGTTTTTGGATGAGTTGATGGAGAGGGGGAGCGGAACACCCATTCACTCCTGATCGGCACAAGAAGTTCAACCGGGATGTCTCTTCCCTTGAACATGCATAGCGAAACGCATTCCCCGCAGCTCGAGGTAAGCGACTGCAAAGGAGACTCCGAGTCTCACGCTGTTCGCTATCTGCTGCGGGGTTAGTGAGCGAATCTGATGTAAGTAACCTTCCATACGGAGATTCCCCGTGGCTCGAAGTCGCACTCCGTTTGCTGATCTGCCGCGGGGAGCTTCAATTCCGGTGAAAAGGGCTGCACTTTGCGATGGCCGGTGATTTTCCTTGACTATACTCCGTCGGCCACATAGCCTGTAGATAGAATATTAAACAATCATTCCTGTTTGCTGGGCAGAATTTATTATGGTTGGAAATTTTTCCGGACTTCGTCATCACGCCTCTCTCGCAACAGGGCAGTTATTGGGTCCTGGAGAGAAGATATTTATCGTCGATGATGATCCGTCCATTCGTGAGCCTCTCAAGATCTTTCTGGAAGACCAGGGCCTTTCAGTAGGTGATTTTTCCAACGCTGAAGAGCTTCTCCAGGCGATGGATAAGGGCGGAGTTGCCCTTGTTCTTCTTGATATCGGGTTGCCTGATATTGACGGCCGTTCCCTGCTTCCCCAGATTCATGAGAAGTATCCTGATGTGGCGGTCATCATGCTGACAGGGGTTGCCGATCTCAAGGTTGCTCTCGACTGTATCCGGGAGGGTGCGGATGATTATCTCTCCAAGCCGGTTCAGTTCAGTGAAATCCTCATCGTGGTGAAGAAGACGCTTGAAAAAAGGCGTCTGATTTTTGAAAATCGCAAATATCATGAGGATCTTGAAAAAGCCCATTTCAGGATTCATGTACTGCATCAGCTCTCCGTAAAAATGAATCATGCCTACCTGAGTACGGTGGAACTCGATGAGATTCTGCAGGCGGTTCTGGTGGGCATTACCGCAAACGAAGGTCTGCGCTTTAACCGGGCCTTTCTGGCCATGTTTGATGACGATAACCGGTATCTTGAGGGCAGGCTTGCTATCGGTCCGGATTGCAGGGATGATGCCGGGAAGATCTGGGCCGAGATGCAGGACAAGTCGTTAAGCTTCCTGCAGATAGTCAACGAATTTCGGAGCAGTTGCAATGGCGCCGACAGCGAAGTGAACCGGATCATCAAAGAGTTGAGGATTCCCGCTGACGACATTGATAACATCCTGATCAAGGCAGCCCGGGAAAGGAGAAGCATCCGGGTTTCCCGGGACAACGGCAGTCTGCCGGTGCCACTGGAAAGACGCTCCCAGGAAAGTCTGCTTGGCGAGAGTATCTGGCCGGAGGCCGTTGAACGACGCTATGATGCCGCTTCCGGAGCGATCCAGGTTCCCCATCAGCTGATGGAGCTGTTGAATGAAGATACTTTTGTAATTGTGCCACTGTTCTCGCCGAGCCGCCCTTTCGGGGTGATCATCGCCGACAATTTTGTCACCCGGCAGCCGATTAGCGACAACCACATCGGTTCTCTTGAGCTTTTTGCCAGCCAGGCAAGCCTTGCCATTGAACACAGCCATCTCTACCGTGATCAGCAGCTTAAGATCGAGGAACTGGAAAGCCTGAATGAGGAACTTGATAAAAACAAGGACCTGTTGATTGAAGCTGATCGATATTCCGCTCTGGGGCAGATGGCGGCACAGCTTGTTCATTCCATCAGGAATCCCATCACCTCCATCGGCGGATCTGCGAGGATCCTGAACCGGAAGTATGCAACCGAGGAGCAGAAAAAGTTTCTCGAGGTGATCAGCACTGAAACAGACCGTCTGGAAAAGATACTTGATGATCTCTGCGATTACACCGAGCAGCAGGATGAGAAAAGTCGGGAGCCTGTGGTGCTCTACGGATTGCTGCGAAAAACCATGATGCTGGTCCAGCAGGATATGCAGAAGCAGCAGATCAGGTGGGAATTGGAGTGTGATGATCAGGAACTCAAGGTTGTCGTAAATCCCAAGCAGATCCGGCAGATCTTTTTGCATCTTTTCAAAAACGCTGTGGAAGCTATGCCGGAAGGGGGCTTCCTGAAAGTGGTAGTCAGTAAAACAAGTGATTGGGTCATTGTCTCCGTTTCCGATACCGGGATCGGGATGTCTGAAGATTATATCGAAAAAGCGGCAGACCCTTTCTTTACCACCAAGACCTATGGGACCGGGATGGGGCTGACCATGGTGGAAAAGGTGCTTGAAAATCATGGCGGCTTTTCCGAGATCAAGAAAAGCGCTTCCGGCGGTCTCGATGTGGTGGTCTATCTTCCGGTTTCCTTGCTGCACAATTCCTGATTCATCAAGATGAAGATTTCTTCCCGCATTCCTTTGCAGGTTCTGAAGGTTTCGATTTCCGCTATTGATCGGGGACCCGGTGGCGCTTTGCGCTCCGGGCCCGGGTTCAAAGCCGGTCAGTTACTAAGGGCCACGGTTCTTGGCGCGGCAAAAGATGGGCTGCTGCAGCTAAAAACCGAGGGTGGAATCATCACCGCCAGAAGCGAGGTCTCCTTTCCGGCAGGAGCCGAGGTTGTGCTGGAAGTTATCAAAGAGGGCGACCCGCCGAGCCTGTCCCTGGCAGTCCGGAAAATGGCCATGGCGGATCTGCTCAGGAACCTTTTTTCTCATACCGGCAGAATTGGCGAAGCCCTGAAGCTGCTGGAGCCTTTTTTGTCCGGGAGTTACCAGGTTGATCAACTGCCGGGCGACAGGGGGGCAATGGTGAAAGAGGTGCTGATGCTTCTCGCCGGGGCAGGGGTGAATGAGGACAGTGACTCCGGGAAGATCCTGATGATGCTCAAGTCCCTGTCGGTATTCGGGAGTGAGGCGGGATATTTTCATGACAGGAAACAGGCTGATGCCTGGCAGGAACTTTTGGAAGGGAATCCTGGCATCCTGAAAAACAGAGCCGGTCATGACAATGTCGATGGTCTGGTCAGGATGGGTCGTTTTCTTGAAAGTCTGAAGGTGTTTAACCAGTCGGCGTCGGTGAGCGAGCCTTCGGATTTTTTCGTTTTCCCCTGTTTTTTCTCGGCTTCTGAAGGCTGGGGGCAGTGGATGTTCTTTGCCGAACGAAAGGAGGGGGCTGCCGGCGGCATTGCAGGCGGCTACTGTTTAGATTTTTTCCTGGAAATGAGCCGGCTTGGCGAAATTCATCTCTCGTTGGAGGTTGGTCCGGAGGAGCTCATAGGCAGTTTTCTGGTTGGTGATAAAAAAGTCCGGGACTTTCTGAGAGCAAACCTCAATGAACTCAGGAAATTGCTTCATGAAAACGGTTTTGCCCGTGTGAGTTTGAATTGTCGACAATGTGATGGCGGACTGAAAAAAATCATGAAGGAAACTGCGGAGAAGAAAGGGCGGTTCCGTGAAGTATCGCTGGTTGACATCGAGGCATGAACTGCCCCCCAACGCTCTAAAAGTATTGTCTCCGGTTTGTCTTGACGGTCGATTTGAAAAAGAGATATTACTCAACTTTCTGAGTTAGGATAATCTCCAGATAATAAAGGGGTTTTGGCGATTTTTTGGTGCCTGTATCCCGCAAGAAGGCAGAAGTCAGGAGCCAGGAGAAAAGCTTAAAGCTGAGTTGAGCAGCTTGTCTGCTCGTACCGATAAGCTCGCCAGCGAGACATCGAGACTTATACCCGAAGGGTGAAAAAATCAGTCATTCTGGATTCTGGCTACTGACTTCTGAATTCTCATCATGGAATGCCACTATGACTATGAACCATTTTATGACAGTAAATCACCCCATAGACAAGTCGGAAAGTGGAGGGTTTTATTGTACAGAAAGGTCGTTCCGGTCACTTCTCCACAGTCTTGCGTCCCCTGCAGAATGAAAAGATCATCCCGGCAGTTCCGATTGTAGCAGCCATCACAAAGGCGCTTCTTATTGCGGTAATGAATTCGGCGCGGTGTAGTGCCGAAGAGTCTTTCATGTCGAGGCCGCCGGTCAGCTTCCCGAATACCACCGTAAATACCAGTGTCGCCAGAGCGACACCGAGGAGCATGCCGAGATTTCTGCTGGTGGCGAGAAGTGCCGCTGCGGTACCTGTAAAGCGACCGTTTGTTCCTGAAAGGACTGCGGCGCTGTTGGGTGACAGAAACATTGCCTGGCCGCCGCCAAGCAATGCCAGCTTCCAGCTGATGTCAAGCCAGCCGGATTCAGCGGTGATCCCGGTCAATGATGCCATGGCGCAGGACCCGATCAGCAGTCCGGCACTGGCGACGAACCGGCGCTCGACCTTGTCGGAAAGCCATCCGGAGAAGGGGGCGACAATCATGATCGATGCCGGAATGATCATCATTACCAGGCCGATTTTTACCGGGGGTAACTCCAGAAGACGGTCGAGATAGAATGGAATCAGCATGATTGCCGTAAAAAGGGTGGTAAAAGAGAGGACCGCACTTAAGATGCCGAAGCTGAAGAAACGGTCTTTGAAAAGATACAGGGGCAATACCGGATTGGCAGAGCGATGTTCTGTTCTGATAAATATGAGTAAGAGAACCGCTGCAAGAACCAGCAGAAGAGAAAGAGTAACAGGTGTCAAGCCCCGCTCGGCTGTTCTGGTCATGGTATAGGTAAAAGCGCACAGTGATCCGGCCAGAGTAATGGCGCCGATCCAGTCAATAGTTTCATCGGCTGCGTGCGAGTGGTTTGCAGGAAGCATTCTTCTTGCAAGGATGGCAAAGAGAATGCCTACAGGAACTGTGATGTAGAACAGGGCTCGCCAGGAAAAATACTCAATAAATATTCCCCCCAGAGAAGGGCCGGACATCAGGCCGAGAGAGACTGCCACGCCGATCAGGCCAAGCGCCCGGCCGAGCTGCTCGGGAGGGAAGCTCTCCTTGACGATGGCCGGGCCGATTGCCATCATCATTGAAGCACCCTGGGCCTGCAGGCATCTGAAAACAATCAGAGAGGCCAATGACGTGGACAGGGCGCAGGCCCAGGAGGCAATTCCGAAAATGAGCATCCCGATGCCGTAGATCATGCTTCTGCCGTATTTGTTTGCCAGATGCCCCCAGAACAACAGGGTGGAGGTAATGGTCAGAAGATAGATCAGCACCACCCAGCCGGTGGTTGCCATCGGGCTTTGGAAATCCTTCATGATAAAAGGTAAGGCGATATTCACCATGGAGCTGTCCAAGGTGGACATGAATACCCCGGTCGCGACAATGATGAATCTCAGCCACTTTTTGCTGTAGTCCGTCATGGTGTCATTTCCCGTAGCTTGCCGACAATGCAATCCAACGCGGATAAAAGGGCCTTTTTGTCGGCTGCGGTCAGAGATGTCGTCATGGCTCTTGTGAATTCCAGCTGTTTTTTGTAGTTGTCGAGAAAAAGAGCGCGTCCATTTTCCGTAAGATACAGCATTATTGAACGCCGATCATGTTCTGAGTTTTTTCTGACAACCAGTTTTTTCTTTTCAAGACGATCGATTGTCGCGGTCAGGGTCCCTGTGCTCACGCCGAGTTGGGAGGCAAGTTCCTTCATTTTAAGGGAATAGTTGTGGCCGATGATTTCCAGGGCATTCGACTGTGAAGGGGAGAGACCGGTGTTGGATGCAGAAATGGTTTTCCAGACCGTAACCCGGTTATGCAGAGTGAAGATCAGCTCGGTTAGAGATGACAGCTCATTTTGGGGGTTCATGGGTCGTCCTGTGCTCCGGCATGATTTGGTGATGTTGTGATAAGTATACCGGGGGATAGTTTGATAAGCAATTTATTTGATTATCAAACTATCATCCGGTGTGTCTGGCGTGCATTGCTTTCGTTGATCATGGGGAGGAGTATGAACGGTGGCGAAACACAGGCACTCCGCAGAAGAAATGTTTTCTAACTCTGGAGAAATTCTAAAGGTGAAAGATGAGAAGAAACGGAGCACTGTTTGCAGAAATGCAAGATTTTGGTGAAGCGCTATTGTATGGCAGGGGAAGGTTGGGAAGGCGGAGACAGCATCCCTGCCGGAGTCGGCAGGGATGTGGAAGTCGGTCGGGTTTGTTTATTCCCAGCTGACAACGTCGGCGTCAACCCCGGTCCCGCCTGGGCGGTTGTCGCTGCCGAGGGAATAGATGTCGACCTCACCGTGTTGTCCCGGGTTCTGGTACATGTAAGGATGCTTCCAGGGGTCGTCGGGGACAAAGCCTTTGGCAAGATAGGGACCGGACCACCCGTTGGCGCCTGGGTTGGTTACCAGGGCGTTGAGGCCTTCCTGTTGTGATGGGTAGCTGCCGACATCCAGACGATACGCATCAAGGGAGGTGAGCAGCATCTCGATCTGGGTCTTGGCGGCTTTCTGTTGGGCGGTTCCGAGGCGCCCCCATAACTCGGGGCCGATCATGGCGGCGATCAGCCCGATGATAACCATAACGATCATAATCTCAAGCAGAGAAAAGCCGCGGTTGTCGCGGGGTATGCTGATGGAAGTCATTGAAGTGCTCTCCTTATTTCCTTGAATAGAGCCGTTTCTGAAATCTGGCAACGGCTTGATTGTGTTCAGACAGTGTTTTGGAAAAATAATGCGAACCATCATTTTTTGAAACAAAATAATAATAAGCACCCTGGGCTGGGTTCAAAACCGACAGGATGGCGGCTTTACCGGGGTTGCCGATCGGTCCGGGCGGCAAACCCTTAAACAGGTATGTGTTGTAAGGAGTTGGGGTCTGCAGATCGCTGCGGGTCAGGTTGCCGTTGAAATTCTCAATGCCGTAGATGACTGTCGGGTCAGTCTGCAGTTTCATCCCTTTTTTCAGGCGGTTCAGAAAAACCCGGGCAATCAGGGGGCGTTCGTCAGGTTGGGCGGTTTCTTTTTCGACGATTGAGGCCAGCGTGAGCAACTTGTGCAGATCAAATCCGTTGAGATTGTCATGTTCTTCCCGAATTTCCGACAGGATTTCGCGCATTCTCAGGACCATTGTGGTGATAATCTTCTCCGGAGAAACGCCTCCCCGCTCAAAAAAATAGGTGTCCGGGAAAAGATACCCTTCCAGGCTGTCGACGGAGAGGTCCAGTCCGGAGATAAATTCCCTGCTTTTGCAGAGCTTCAGAAACTGGTTTTTTTTCACCCACCCGCCATGATCCAGAATGGCTGCAATCTGCTGCAGGGTCGCCCCTTCCGGTATGGTCAAGGCTCTCTGAACCATGGATCCCTGGTGGAGAAGCCGGAGGACCTGATAAGGGTTCTGGCCGCCTTTGAATATGTACTCACCGGCACGAAGCCTGCCGGTGACGCCCATGAAACCGGCAAGCAGTCGAAACCGGATATCAGGTGTGATCACCTTTGCATCCGCAAGTTTTGCGGTAATGGTTCTGAAGCTTGAGTCGGGCGAAATAACCAGTGCGACTTCAGAGTTCCCGGGAAGTGGGCCTGACGCAAAGCCGTAGATACTGATGGTGGTGATCAGGAAAAGGGGAAGGAGTCCCGCTAGCAGAACAACTGCAACTAAAAATTTAAGTCGAGTGTCCTTTGCTTTCATGCCGGCATGGGCGCAGGTCTAGAAAACATGGGTGAAGACCTGCATAATGTTTTTAACCGGGATGAACTCCATCTGGTCCCTGAGGTCCTTGGGGATTTCGTCAAGATCCTTTTTGTTCTGAAAAGGAATAATAACCCTTCTGATGTCGGCCCGCAGAGCGGCGAGTGCTTTTTCCCTGAGTCCGCCGATGGGCAGAACCCTGCCGCGCAGGGTGATTTCCCCGGTCATCGCCACATCCTGCCGGATCTTTTTTCCCGACAGGGCCGAATAAAGAGCCGTGGCAATGGTGATCCCGGCCGATGGTCCGTCTTTCGGGATTGCGCCTGCGGGAACATGGACATGAATGTCCATCTCTTCAAAGATGTCTTCCTTGAGTTTCAGCAATTTGGCCCGGGACCGGCAGAAAGTCAAAGCCGCCTGGGCGGATTCTTTCATGACATCTCCGAGCTGCCCGGTCAGAATCAGGTTGCCTTTGCCCTTCAGAATCGAGATCTCGATATAAAGAACTTCGCCGCCGACTTCGGTCCAGGCAAGTCCCGTGGCAAGTCCCGGTTGATCTATGGCTTCCTTCTCCATTTCCGGAATATGTTTCGGGGGGCCCAGGTATTTGCTGAGGGTCCTGCCGGAAATGGCGAACGGGCCTTTTTTCCCTTCCGCAATTTGCCTGGCGAGTTTCCGGCAGACCTTGCCGATCTCTCTTTCAAGGTTCCTTAAACCGGCCTCTCGCGTGTAATGGGTAATGATTTCCTTGATCGTCTCATTGGTGATGACGATATTTTTGGCCGAGATCCCATTCTCCTTGATCTGCCTCGGGAGAAGATATCTGTTGGCGATTTCGATCTTTTCCTCGAGCATGTACCCGGAAAGGCGAATGATCTCCATGCGGTCAAGAAGTGGCCCCGGAATGGTGTCGGTAATATTGGCGGTGGTAATAAACATGACTTTCGACAGATCGAAGGGCATGTTCAGATAGTGGTCGGAAAACTCGAAATTCTGTTCGGGATCAAGAACTTCAAGGAGTGCGGAAGAAGGGTCGCCCCGGTAATCCGAACCTACCTTGTCGATCTCATCCATCATAAATACGGGATTGTTTGAGCCGACCGTTTTCAAGCCCTGGATGATCCGGCCCGGCATCGAGCCGATATAGGTCCGGCGATGGCCGCGGATTTCGGCTTCATCCCGCATGCCGCCGAGAGAAAGGCGATGAAATTTCCGGCCGAGTGCCTTGGCGATGGACTGCCCGAGGGATGTCTTGCCGACCCCGGGAGGACCTACAAAACAAAGAATAGGACCTTTGGTGGACTTGTTCAGCTTGCGGACCGCCAGGTATTCGAGGATCCGTTCCTTGATCCGGTCGAGGCCGTAATGGTCGGCATCCAGAACCTTTTTTGCCTCTTTCAGGTCGAGGTGGTCACGGGTGGATTTCCGCCAGGGAATGTCAAGGATCCAATCGAGATAGGTTCTGACGGTGGTTGCCTCGGAGGCGTCAGGGTGCATCATCTCAAGTCTTTTGAGCTGTTTTTCCGCTTCTTTCCGGGTAAAGGGCGGCAATTTCTTCTTGGCCAGCTTTTCCCGGAGTTCATCGATTTCCTGGGACCGCTCATCGATATCGCCAAGCTCTTTTTTCAAAGCCTGGAGTTGTTCGCGAAGATAATATTCGCGCTGGGTCTTGCCCATCTCCTCTTTGGCCTCGGATTGGATTTTGGCCTGGACGACGGAGACTTCAAGTTCCTTGTTCAGATATTCGGAAACGAGTTGTAAGCGGGCGACCGGGTCGTTGATCTCGAGAACGGACTGGGATTCAGCCGTTCTCAATTGCAGATTTGAGACCACCAGATCGGCAAGGCGGCCCGGTTCCTCAATATTATTCAGGATGACCATGAGGTCCGAAGACATGATGCCTTTCAGGGAAAGAATCTTCTCCGTCTGCTCACGGACGGTCCGCATCATGGCTTCAATTTCAACGGTAATCTCCTTCACTTCGCTATCGTTCAGAAGTTCGACCTTGGCGATGAAGAAAGGATCGGTCTGCTGGAATTCCACAAGTTTGGCCTTGTTCATGGCCTGGACCAGAACTTTCAGCCGACCATCGGGGAGTTTCAGGGTCCGCATGATCATGCAGACCATGCCGACCTTATAGATGTCATCGACACCAGGGTCGTCGGTGGTGGCATCCTTCTGGGTGGCAAGCATGATCATCTTGTCTTTGGTCAGGGCCTCATTGACGGCTCCGACGGAAGCCGGCCGGCCGACAAAAAGAGGAATGATCATATAATTGAAGACAACAACATCCCGCACGGCCATCATCGGCATGACTTCAGGGATATCGTGTTCTTCAAAATCGGGGAACTCGGGAATTCCTTCGGGTATGGTATCGTTGATGTTCATCGGGGATATGCTCCTTGGGTATAATAAGCCGTTGCAGTTTTTAGCTTGAACAAATCGCTTTTTTGCAACAGTATGAGGTTAAATTGCTTCTTTTTGCACGAAAATATTCATTTCAGGAACACTATATATGACAACGGACTTAACAGCCAAGGCTTTTTTTGAAATGTCAGGATTTGCCCACCGGGAACTCTTTTCAGAGCGGGAGCCGGTCTGGTGCGGGCTGAAAAGACTTGCGGAGTATATGGGGGATCAGGAGTACACCACAATTCCGTCGGGAGGATGGCGTGGCGTGCCGCTTGCGGAAACTCTGGTTCTCTACCGGGGCGAGTTCCTGAATGGTGAGGACCTGCGGATTGAGTACGCAGATGCGACGAAAGGGAAACTCGCCGTTTTCCGGGGAGCGAACCGACTCGAAGGGGCCAGTGTGCTCATGGCCGGTGCGGTCCTGATCGGCAAGAGAATCGCGATCGGGCGGGGGGTGTTGATTGAGCCGGGGGCCCTGATCCATTCCCCGACCGTCATTGGCGACATGTCCGAAGTCAGACAGGGAGCCTATCTACGGGGGAATTGTCTGATCGGCAGTCGCTGTGTGGCGGGGCATGTGACCGAGGTCAAGAACACGGTGTTCTTCGACGATGCCAAGGCCGGCCATTTCGCGTATCTCGGTGACACGATCCTCGGCAATCATGTGAATCTCGGGGCGGGCACCAAGATGGCGAACTTACGTTTTGTCAGTGGCAACGTGAATGTCAGAACGGCAGAAAAGACCATTGATACCGGGTTACGCAAGTTTGGCGCGGTTCTGGGCGATCAGACCCAGACCGGGTGCAATTCCGTCACCAGCCCGGGGACCCTGATCGGCAAAAAATCATTTCTTCTTCCGAATACAACGGCCCCTTCCGGCTACCATCCGGACAGCTCGATGATCCGTTGAACAGTGGCAGATGGGATACCTCCCTGAACCCAAGGTGGAGGCGGGAGGAGTGTGGCGCGGTAACTGGTCGCTTTTCCCGGTCAGGCGCTGATCTGCAGGTAATTGTAAAGCCCGATAAAGAATTCGATGACAATTCCCCCCGTCAGGTAAAATCTCGCGAGCTTGTTTGCGGCCAGCTTTTCACCGCTTGTTTTTCTGACCAGGGAGTTGATCATCAGAAGGCTGCCGATGATAAACGGGGCGGTCATCAGGAGATGAATGATGGTGCTGACTGCCGTTTTCTGGGGCTGGTCCGGGAAATAGCGGAGTCCGCAGAGCAGGTAGACTGTGGTCAGTAAAAACAGAATGGCGGCTTCTCGATGTTTCGGCATTTTTAAGTATTACAATATATGAATGTTTCTGGTAAAGGTCAGCACAAACTAGCGTATTTGACAGGGAAATGGAATATGAACATGCTTGAGGCCCTTTTTTTTCCGGGGACGATTATTCCCGGTAACCTGCCGGGGAAAATCTCCTGGCTGGTTGATCGTCTTTCGTATTATCAGGTGATTGAGAATGAAATCACCCCGGAGGGTGGTTTCCCTGATGGGTGTCATCCCTACACCCCGGTCCCTCTCGGACCGGAGAAAAATCTTTTTGTCAGAATGCTTGCCGATCTCAAAGCCAATCAGGCCGATTATTATGGCGGCCTTCTTTCTTTCATTTCCACCGCCGCCCGCTATGATGTTGATGAATCCTCGGTCTGGAGTCTGGTGTCCAGGCTCCATCGGGGTGACGCCCGGAAAGAGGGAGGGAGAAAGGCTGCGGACAGATTGTGGCAGGCGCGGCTCATTCTGAAACTGGCCGAGATCCTGGCTGATGAGGAGCGTGAGGTCGGTTTGGTTCTGAATGATGTGCGCAGAAAGGAGCGGGAATTGTTTGTTGCCCTGCACGGTGACGAGGCGGGGGTGGAGGATTCGGATGACGATCTGATTCCGGCTCCGGCAGCACCGACTGCCGGGCGTCATCTCAATGAACATGTTCTGCTTGCGGCCTGGGGATGTCTTCATGCGCTTGATCCGGCGGAAAGCAGCTTTCTGGTGACGGACAACGACGGCTGCGCAGGTCTTCTTCTGGATCTATGGGAGAGGAAGATGGGAAGAGAGCCGGAAAGGCTTTTTGAGGCCGGGCTGCCGGAAAGAGCAGGGGCGGAGGGTGATCCCTGCCAGGCAGAGGCCAGGAAGAAATTGCAACAGGCACTGGCTGCTATTGCCGGAGGCCGGTCAACGGCAGGTGTTCATGATGTCTGGGAAGCACATGGAAAGGATCTTGCCTGCGACGGTCCGGCAGGCTCTTCTTCAATGGAGGTTTTTTTGCTGGAAGGCGGGTCGGTGCCGGATCTGTTCGGGCAAATCAGCGGGGTAAAACCGGTCAGAACAAGCGACCGCTGTCTGGTGGGAATCATCAGGTCCCGCCTTGGTTAGCGGACCGAGTGATAAGATGGCACTGTCGGTTCGCAGCGTGAAATGAGGGGGGGGCCTGGTCGCCAACGCCGCAATCGTGTGTCCGCCAATCTCTTCCGCTGCCGCACAGGGTGTGAGGCAGCCGGGGATCGACAACAGCTAGCTACCGGTATGGGTTGATAGTCAGGACCGGGCAGGGGGCCGTTTTGACGATTTTTTCGGCCACGCTCCCGAAGAGGACCCGTTCCAGCCCTTTGTAGCCATGGGTTCCCATGATGATCATTGCCACCTTGGTTTCTGCGGCGTACCTGGCGAGTTCTTCGGCAACGTCTCCTTTCAGGACCTTCCGGTGACAGGTGAGCGAGGTTTTCAGGTTTTCGTGAAGAAAGTTGTCCATTTTCTGTTCGGCACTCTGCAGCATTTCTTCTTCGAACTGGGCGATCGGCATATGGGGGACAAAGAATCCGGAGTAGTCTTCAAAGCTCTGGACCACGAACACGATGAAGAGTTCGGCCTGGAATTTCTCCGCCACATCAACACCCGCCTGAAGGAGTTTGGGGGAATTTTCCGAAAAATCCACCGGAATCATAATCCTTTTGTATTCGGTCATTTTTTTTCTCCTTTGGATTGATTATTTCCATTGACTAGTGAAGCAGTAACGGCTCTCTCTGTAATCAGGCTATCAGAATGAAAAACCTCTTGTCAAGCGGCTTGCCGGGAGTTGGAAATGGAGGGCGGAAGGGGGCGCGAAAGATGCGGGAAACAGATCAATGAGATCCATGAAAGATATATTCGGCCGACAGGGAGTCCTTGCCGAAAAATTGCCCGGGTATGAGTTCCGTCCCGGTCAGCTCGCTCTTGCCGAGTCGGTTTGGAGAACCCTGGAAGATCGGTCCGGTCGCGCGTATGGTGAACCTGGGCTTCTGGTCGCCGAGGCCGGAACCGGAATCGGCAAGACCCTGGCCTATCTTGTTCCGGCCGCCTTGTCGGGGCAGCGGGTGGTGATCTCCACCGGCACCCTGAATCTGCAGGACCAGATCATCGAAAAGGAGATCCCCTTCATTCGCGAGCATCTCGACCGGAACCTGGAAGTGACCTGTGTGAAGGGGCGGCAGAATTATCTCTGTCTTTATCGCTGGCGCCAGGTGGCGGCAACCCCGCAGCACCGGCTTTTTGCCACAACCGACGAGCTGGAGGCGATCGGCGAATGGCTTCAGGAAACGACCTCCGGTGACCGGGCGGAACTGGAGTGGCTGGCCGACGGGGCCTCCCTGTGGAGCGCGGTTTCCGCTTCCGCGTCACAGTGTCTCGGCAGCAACTGCCCGGACGGCGCCGAATGTTTTATCAACCGGTTGCGTAAGGAGGCGGCGTATTCCCGGCTGCTGATTGTGAACCATCATCTCTTCTTCTCGGATCTGGCGCTGCGCCGATACGGTCATGCCGAGGTTCTGCCCCGGTATGAAGCGGTGGTGTTCGATGAGGCGCATCATATCGAGGAGGTGGCGACCCGTTATTTCGGGGTGTCTTTCAGCCATTACCAGGCCATTGATCTGGCAAGGGATATTGAACAGGCTGCTGAAGCGGACCTGCCCAAAGAGCGGCGGGAGCCGACGGTGCAATTGGCAAGGGCTCTGGCCTCCCAGGCAGACCGGCTGGTGTCCATCCTGCCGGTTGAGACGGGTCGTTTTGATCTTGACCAGGCGGTGGCGGGCGTAAGCTTCTGGCCGGGAGAACTTGCGGCCCTTGACGGCTGCTTCTCAAGCCTTGCCGCAAATCTTGATGCGCTGCAGGGCGCGGAACTCTGGGGGGGCTTCTTCCGCCGCTGCTCTGAGTTGCAGGGGAACCTGACGGCAGTGACTTCCGGGCAGGATGACTCCATGATTTACTGGCTTGAACGAAGAGAGCGGACCGTAGTCCTTTCCGCTTCGCCGATTGAAGTGGCCGATGAATTGTCCGAACATCTCTATAACAGGGTTTCCGCTGCGGTATTCGCCTCGGCAACCCTGGTGGCCGGAAAAGACTTCGGCTTTTTTCTGAACCGTCTCGGGTTGCCCCCCGACACCGAGACCATGGCTCTGCCGACCCCGTTCGATTATCAGGGAAGAAGCTGCCTGTATGTCCCGGGTGGAGGTTTCCCCTCTCCGGGAACGGAACACTATGCCCCTGCCGTTCAGGAGGAGATCTGCAGTCTGATCGAGATATCCGGCGGGCGGACCCTGGTTCTCTTTACCAGTATGGGGGCGATGCAGCAGACCTTTGATTATCTGGTCGGGCGATTGCCCTATAATGTGCTGGTCCAGGGGATGGCGCCACGAGCGGTACTGCTCGATGCATTCATCAATGATGTCAGCTCGGTGCTGCTGGCGGTCGCCTCTTTCTGGGAGGGTGTTGATGTGCCGGGCGAGTCCTTGAGCTGCGTGATTGTCGACAAGCTCCCGTTCGAGGTGCCGAGCGATCCGGTGGTGAAGGCGAGGATTGAAAGGGTGCGAAAGGAAGGGGGGAACCCTTTTTTCGATTATCAGGTGCCTCGGGCGGTTCTCACCTTGCGGCAGGGGCTTGGCAGATTGATGCGAAGCATGCAGGACCGCGGGGCCCTTGCCGTGCTTGATACCCGGTTGTTCGGGAAGAGCTATGGGCGGATTTTTCTGCAGAGTCTGCCCCCGAGCCCGGTAGTCCGGAGCCTGGAAGGGGTCAGGGCATTCTGGCGCGACAACGGCTCAGATATGGCTTGATTTATTGAAACCAGGTTATAGATTGGGATCTTTGCCGGGAAATACAGAAATAATTGATGCGTGTGCGATCATGAATACTCCTGAACTGCTGCAATACTTTAAAGAGGCCTCCGGGGCGATCGATCGGGTCATGGAAGAGGATCTGGCCGGAGTTGCCGAAGGGCTTCTGCCCGAGGTCTTGCGGTATGCCATTTTCAACGGCGGCAAGAGGATCCGCCCCCAGCTCACGGTTCTCGCCGGACAGATGCTGTTGCCGGAGGATGCGCCGGCCAGGGAAGGGCTCTTCAGGCTGGCCATCGTATTTGAATATCTCCATGCCGCAAGCCTTCTCCACGATGATGTGATCGATCGGTCGGAAAAAAGGCGCGGCAGCCCGACGGCCAATGCGGTATATGGTACAAGTTCGGTGATTCTGGCCGGAGATTTCCTCCATGCCCGGGCGATGACCCTGGCCGGAACCGTCGGCGGCAGAGAGTGCGTGGCCATCGTCGGCAGGGCAACCGAGGCGATGGTCGAGGCGGAGTTTCTGCAGATGCAGGCGGCGGGCCGGGTCGATACCTCGGAAGAGATCTACTTCCAGGTCGTTTCCGGCAAGACCGGGGCGCTCATTGCCGCTGCTTGCGAATGCGGAGCGGTCCTGGCCGGCGGCGATGATCAAGATCGTCAAGCCATCAGAACCTATGGCAAAAACATCGGCCTGGCCTTTCAGATCGTTGACGACCTGCTTGATTATCTCGGTGACCCTGCCAAAACCGGCAAGACGATCGGCAATGATCTGGCCGAAGGAAAGATGACCCTGCCTTTGATTTATGCCTGCAGCAACGGCTCCCAAAGTGACAAGGATTTCCTGGCAGGGATTTTTTCAAAGGAGCCGCAGGAGAGGCTTCGGCTTACCGGCGAGGCAACAGCGGTTATCGAGAGCTGCGGCGGATTCAGGTACGCCCGGGAGAAAGCGCAGACACTGGTTTCTGAAGGGGTTTCGGGGCTTGAGGTCTTTGCCGACGGGGTGCAGCAGGAAATCCTCAAAGGTCTTGCCGGATACGTGCTCAGCAGGGACAAATAAGCCTGTGGCGTGAAAATCTTGCATTCGTTTCCCGCAGGCCATACAATCATCAGCACAGGCGTTTATTCAGTCACTATTCATTTCAGCCCGGTTGGTGTTATGAACTTCAGGATTTCGATCATTGCTTGCCTGATAGTTATTTCATCCTCTTCCCCCGTTTATTCGCAGCCGAAAACGCTTCCGCCACCACCCGCGCCAGGAGTTCAGGCCGGAACAATCGACGGCCACCTGCTGGTTGCGGTCAAAGGAGGCTGTTACCTGATGGGCAGCGATTCCGGAGCCGCAGACGAACAGCCGGTCCACGAAGTATGCGTCGATGATTTCTTTCTCGGCAGATATGAGGTGACCCAGGAACAATGGCGGCAGGTTATGGGGGAGAATCCATCGTATTTTGGGCGGGGAGGCAATTATCCGGTTGAGCAGGTGTCGTGGAACGATGTTCAGGCATATCTCGACAGGTTGAACCGCAGGAGCGGCAGGAATTTTCGCTTGCCGACCGAGGCGGAATGGGAATATGCCTGCCGCAGCGGCGGGAAAGACGAAAAATACTGCGGCGGGGACGCTGTCGATTCACTTGCCTGGCATGACGCCAACAGTAACGGCGCAACCCATCCTGTGGGCACCAGACAGCCAAATACTCTGGGGCTTTACGACATGAGCGGCAACGTCTGGGAGTGGACCGGCGACCGGTTCGACCCGGCCTATTATGCCGCAAGCCCCCGCACCAACCCGCTTGGTTCCGGTTCCGGCTCCGATCGCGTGTTTCGGGGCGGGGCATGGAATTTCAAAACAAAATACCTGCGCGCTACTTCCCGTTTCTGGCTCACTCCGGACGATCGCCACTTCTTCCTCGGCTTCCGCCTTGCCTTGCCCTCAGCACAGTAAAGCGCCACGGGGTCTCTACGCGAGAAGCTCCGGTAACATCCAAAAAATCAGCCACCCTTCAAAGTAAGACTTTCTGCCGGAGATCATTTTGCCGGAGGTTTTATCATTAATTTAGATCTGGAAACTGAATGGAATGAACCTATAATGTCGTTATGTCATTTCGCATCGGACTCATAAGTGATGTGCATGCCTGCCCGGCTCCGGTTGAGGAAGCGATGGCTTTATTCAGGCGTCGACGGGTCGATAAGATTATCTGTGTCGGCGACATTGCAGGGTATAACGACCAGCTCGAAGCGACTGTTGATCTGCTGGTAAAAAACGACTGCGAGGCGATTATCGGTAATCACGATCAAGCTTATCTCGAAGAAGACAAAAACGGGCAGAATGCAGAATGCCGGGATTATCTGCGATCCTTACCTGCCGTCCGTGAATATTTCATAGAAAATAAACGCATTTATGTTGTGCATGCCCAGCCGCCAAATTCACAGCACGGCGGGATAAAATTGCTCGATGAAAATGGCAGAATAATCGACCGGCAAAGGCAGCGCTGGAGTAAAGCCCTCGATGACTTTGCAAGAGAGATCCTCATTGTCGGTCACACGCATCAGGTGTTTTTCGAACCGTTGGGCAACACTCTTGTTATTAATCCCGGAAGCAGTGTGTACAACCACAGTTGTGCCATTTTAAACCTGCCTGACCTGACGGTCGATTTTTATACTCTGAGCGGCTCTGAAATCCTGAAAAGCTGGAACTGGAGTATGCTTGCCAGGAATTAGAGTCCCGCGGATTCCTGTGCCTTGCTTGATTGGGGCAAGCTTTTCGTTCTTCTGGAAACACCCGGAGGAGGAAAAGCAACTCTGGTCCGACGTTCTGCTCGACAACGTGAATCGTCAGATGATAACGTAACCTATGTTGAGTATGAGATGGGAGGATTAACCGAATGGGCTTTTTGAACCAGGCATTGGATAAGTACGGCAAAACCGGGACAACATTTTTTTTGAGTGTGCTTTGTGTTATTGCTTCGGTCCTTATCTCCTTTATTTCCTGGTTAGTGGTTGGGGAGCCCGATTTTTTAGCTGAATTTCTTGTTGTAGCCGCACTCTGCCCCGGTGTCATAGCCCCGGTTGTGATCTATTCTTACAGTTCCCTTGCCGAAAACCTCCAGCAAAGTCGCAATGAACTGCAGGTTTATCAAGACCGCCTTGAAGAACTGGTTGAGGAACGTTCCAGGGAGTTGACTCTGGCAAATCAAGCCTTGCTGGAAAGCGAAGCAAAGTTGAGATCCGTTACCGAAAATTCTCCGGATCTCATTCTTATTGTCGATCAGGAAGCGAATATCCGATTCATCAATCATACCTTTTCAAAAAGACCGACTGAAGAAGTTGTCGGCACGAATCTGGGCGACCATTTTGGGGAGATTGACAGGGACACAATCAGGAAAAGCTTTGCCGGGGTCATTCAAACAGGGTCAGGGGTCCTGGAGCTTACGCTTACAACCCCTGACTCTATCAAAAGGGTTCTTGGGTGCCGGGTCTGCAGGATTGTCGGCCAAGGTGATGAGCCAAATTTTCTCGTGATCGTTTCCGATATCTCGGAACGTAAGAAGATTGAGGAAGAGCTGCGGAAAACTCAGACTATTTTCAACGCATTTCTTGAAAACAGTCCGGTATATATCTTTTTTAAAGACAGTGAAATTCGGCCATTGATGCTGAGTAGAAATTACGAGCAACTGCTCGGCATGCCCGTTGAAGATATTTTAGGCAAGACCATGGACGAGATTTTTCCTTCCGATCTGGCAAAGAGCATGATCGAAGATGATAAACAGATCTTAAGCAAGGGAAAGGTTTTAAACATTGTTGAAGAACTGGGTGGCAGAATATATGAAACAACAAAATTTCCAATATTCTTGAACGGTACGGGCAACATGCTTGCCGGGTTCACCGTGGACATCACGGAACGAAGGAAGGCTGAGGATGAACGGGAGCGATTGATCGGAGAACTCCGGCAGGCCCTTGCCGAGATTTCAACCCTGCGAGGGATATTACCGATCTGTTGTTTCTGTAAAAATGTACGCAACGATTCGGGTTATTATGAACAGATTGAATCGTATATTCATAAACACTCAGGAGTGGATTTCAGCCATACAATTTGTCCGGCATGCATGGAAAAGTATTACCCGGATAAATAAGCAACGATAGCTGATGTCGAAAGAACGTACGTGGGGTCATACGTGGGGTCAGGTCTTGAAATAACAGGTTTGGGTAACAAAACAATGTTCTGACCCGAGCTGTGATTTCTGCATCCTGCCGGGAACAATCTGCCTGCTGAAAGACCTTCGGCTCTTGAAGATTTCGGCTCGTCAATTCAATCCTGTCTTTCTGCCGATCACCGAAATGGATCGTGCTGCTGTTCACTGATTGGCCGTCCCTGATCAGAGATAGTTGACCGGAATTTGCACGATTTTGTCGGTGAGAAGTTCCACCCTTTTTCCCCGGTTGATCAGAATTCCGTATGGAGCCCCGGTGTCGGCCAGGAAGTTTTCCAGACCTCGCAAAGAGCTCCGCTTTTCCATAGATGAATGGAGTTTTATTTCCACGGGGACAATGCCGAAAGGACCTTCTATCACCAGGTCCACTTCTGATTTGTCGATCGTTCGGTAATATGTGAAGTCCAGCTGGGTCGTCATTGTTGTCTGAAGGCCTCTGATCAGCTCTTCGGTCACAAAACTTTCAAAGGAGAAACCTGCAACCGGATGAATAAGCAAGCGGTCCAGTTCCGTGATCTTCAGAAAGTAGTGCAAAATCCCGGTGTCCCGGAAAAATCCCTTTTTTGCTTTCTGCATCTTCTTGAGCGGGTTCTTGGTAAAAGGGGGCAGGTTTCTCCACAGGAATGTCTGGTGAATGATATCCAGATAATCCTTGACCGTGGACACACTTACCTCAAGGGCCCTGGCCATGGTGCTCATATTGAGCTGATGTCCTGAGAATTGAGCCAGCAGGGTGAGAAATCTCCTGAAGTTGTGGATATTGAGCCTGGGGAAAAGCTGCCGGATATCGCGGCCGACATAATCGATGATGTAGTTCTCCATCCATTGCCGGTAGAAATCTTGACTCCCCGCACCCTCAACGAGCGGTTCGGGAAAGCCGCCTTTGAGCCAGAGATGCATGCTCTGGTTCAGCTTGAGAGATGGGGCAAGGTCTGAATAGTCTTTCGGGCGGACGGAAGGAGCGATTATTTTCTCATAGACGCCTGAAAAAGGGGTTTCATAAAATTCATTTTGTTTGAATGGCCACAGTTCAATCGTGGCAATACGACCGGCCAGACTCTCGGTGATCCCCTTGACAATTTCCGGCGAGCTTGAGCCGGTCAGCAGAAATCGGCCTTTCTGCTTCCGATCGGCATCAATAACCCCCCGGAGCACCCGAAACAGTTCGGGGTATTGCTGGGCTTCGTCAATGATCACCCTTTCCGGGTTAAGGGACAAAAATGCTACCGGGTCGTTGCTGATCAGCTGATAGTCGTCCGGGCTTTCCAGGTCATAATATTTCCAGTCAGCCCGTAAACGGCGAACTATAGTTGACTTGCCGCACTGCCTGGGTCCAATGACCGCAACTACCGGGAACATCTCAAGCAGGCGGTTGATTTTCTCTTCCAACGCTCTTTTTTTATCCATGATATTTACAGGCTACCCGTAAAATCCATGGGTGTCAAGGGCGGCGACAGGGTGGTCACTGGGTTATTTGCCGAGGAAAAGGTGGGGGGAGTTCTGATCCGCAAAGCGATAATTTTCCACTCCTCAGGGGAGCGAGTACCCGTAAGGGTTCATCATTCCGCGTAGCTCGGAGTCTCGCGCTGTTCACTATCTGCTGGGGGAGTTGCAATCCTGGGTTGCCTTTTTGCCCTCAAACCGGTAAGCCGCCAGGGAGTCAGTATTTAGAATGCCGTGGCAAGTTCTGTACACATGAGTGACGCAAAAAATATGATGTGCAGACGAAATCGTAATCCATTCATTTTATAGTATAATGAGATTTATTATCAGTGATTCTGAGGAGAAAGGGGATGAAGTGTGATAAATGCGACGGAAGATACGAAGTGATCAAGTGTTGCTGTGATTGCAAGAAAACTTTTTGTCATATGGTAAAAACAGTTGTTTTGGTAAACACCTCACCAAAAATGTATGAAGCCAAAACGATATGTCCCGATTGTGGGTCTGAGAATGTGGTCTCTGTAAGCAGCGAATCCGCCGGGTCACAATGTGAGGATTGATTGGATCGGCAATTCATTTCACAAAACTTAAGGTTCCCTGACAGCCCTTGCAAAACATAGTTTCCTTGCCCACCATGACTTTGACGGAATTGGAAATGTCTGCCGTCTCTTCCGGGTTTTGCTTCATTTCTTTGCCGTCTGCCCCCGAACGGCCCGCACCCTGATTTCGCGTGGTTTCTTCCTGTCTTTCTGCGGATCGCCGAAATGGATCGTGCTGCTGTTCACTGATTGGCCATCTCCGCATAACACCCAGCTCTGATAGTGTTCCGGCAAGGTTTTCGGAAAGTATTGGTCGTTGATGTATGGGGGAGCTCCGGTTTTGTCGAGGAGGGAGCCCAGTTCGTCTTCTTCCGGCAGGCGCCAGTCGGAAAAGGTGCCGAATTTTTCATCGTTGAGCTGTTTGATGAACTGACTTTTTGATTTTTTCCAGGAATAGACGTTGTTCAAATTGTGGACGGATTCGTCATCGGTTTTGACCTCCCAGATCAGACCGTTTCCGGTGTCTTTCACCATCACCCAGTGCGGTGCGTCATCGGGAAGCTCTTTAGCCTGTTCATCCAGTTTCACAAAACGTCCTGCTGCCGGGTTTTCTCCTGCTGTTGCCGGCGGCAAAAAGATGAGGGGAAGACAGAGAATGAGAAATAGATATCTGGTTGCGCACATGGGATGACTCCGGTGATGTGTTGATCTTATGGGGATGCAAGGTGCCACAAAGTATACCATCAGGACGGCCCCGGATCAATTCGGTTGACTATTCTTTCGTGGCAGATAATGTAATGCAGTGCATGAAATTCCTGGTGACGGTTGTGATTCCCGGATTGTTTCCCCCTCTCTTCATGACTGTTGGTAATAAAATCTGACCGGCAGAAAATAGTGGCATGGCTGTATATAAAGGCAGACAGAATAATAAGCGGAAAAAGATCTCGAAGCGCAAGAAGAAAAACCTTCTGGTGCCGGTGATCATTGCCGGGGTTATCCTCCAGACCCTGATCGCCGCTTTTGTGATCCTGGTGATCAAGCCCTATTCGACCGAAAACGGCAATGGCGGGAGGGGCGCGGACAAAGCCGGGCCTTTCACCTATGAGGAACCGGGCTTGCCGCATGCCCCGGTCATTGTCGAACCCGGAGACAAAAAGCTTCTGCTTGACCGTGATGCCGTAAAACCGGCGGGAGAAGAGCCGGACGATGCTGAAAAACCGCTGCTGGCGATCGTGATCGACGACATGGGCTATCAGCTTGAAACAGGGAAGGGGCTTTTAAACCTCGACCTTGAACTCTCATTCGCTTTTCTGCCCTCGGGTCCCTACCTGGAGAAGCTGTCTCGAATGGCCGCCCGGAAAGGACGCGATGTTCTTCTCCATGTTCCGCTGGAGCCGGCCGACAGTCGCTGGGACCCGGGACCGGGCGCGTTGTTTATTTCGATGAATCGTGAAGAGATGCGGGCGATGTTCCGGAAAGATCTTGCCGCACTTCCGCAGGCGACCGGGGTGAACAATCACATGGGTTCCCGGTTCACCCAGAACCGGGAGGCGATGGCCCTCTTTCTGGAGATGGTGCAGGAACATAAGCTCTTCTTTCTCGACAGCATGACCTCCAGAAACAGTGTCGGCTATTTCATGGCGCGAGAGATGGGGATAAAGACCGCCAAGCGGCATGTCTTTCTCGATAATGACCGGGAAAAGCGCAAGATCAAAAAACAGCTCTCCCATCTCCTCGATGTGGCCGGGAAGAAGGGCTGGGCGATCGGGATCGGGCATCCCTATCCGCAAACCATGGCGGCATTAAAGGAAATGCGCCCGGAGATCGGGAGGCGGGCCAGACTGGTCGGGGTCAGCAGAATGGTGCATTAATGATTGAGATATTCAGGCATGATCACACTGACCACTGATTTCGGGCTGACCAGCGAGTATGTCGGAGTGATGAAAGGGGTGATCCTGTCACGTTCCCCGCACGCGACGATTGTCGATATCAATCACTCTCTGGCTGCGCAGGACATCACCGAAGCAGCCTTTCTGATCCGGTCGGTCTTTTCCTGGTTCCCGGAAGGGTCCGTCCATGTGGTGGTTGTGGACCCGGGGGTTGGTTCCGGAAGAAGGATTGTTCTTGTTGAGGCGGCGGGGCATCGGTTCCTGGTGCCGGACAACGGGGTGGCGACCCTTCTGCTCAATGAGCTTGGCCCGGTCCGGGCGTACGTTGTTTCTCGCGAGGAATACTTTCTTGAACCGGTCAGCGCGACCTTTCACGGGCGCGATATCTTTGCTCCGGTTGCCGCCAAACTCGATGGCGGCCTGGCCTCCTCCATGGTCGGCCCGGAAATCGGGGTGGCGGAACTCGTTTCCCTGCAAGATATCTTCCCCGTGCCTGATTCCGCGAGAGGTGAGATTCGCGGAAAGGTCGTCTCGGTCGACAGTTTCGGTTCTCTGATCAGCAATATAAGTCGTGATAATATGATGGACTGGGGGTATGATCCGGCGGATGGCGGTTTGGCTGTTGGTGTCGGGGGGCAGGGCATAGGTCCTCTCCGGCGTGCATACAGTGATGTGGAAAAAGGGCGCCTGCTGGCCCTGCTCGGCAGTCGGAATTACCTGGAGGTTGCCGTCAACGGCGGCAGTGCTGCCTGTGAACTGAAGGCGGCGAAGGGGATAAAAGTCACAGTTTCCCGGTCTTAATCTCATTGACAACTCCTGTGGCTGAAATTAAACTAAACGCTGAAATAGTAAAAAGGGGTGATGATCTTGAAGGAAGAAGACGTAAAAAGTGTGGCGGCCCTGTTGAAGACCATGTCCCATCCGATCAGAATGAAGATTCTCTGCATGCTGCAGGATGGTGAAATGGCGGTGGGCGATATCCGGGAAGAGGTCAAGACCACCAACGCCAATGTCTCGCAACATCTTTCGATCCTGAGAAATCAGGGGATCATCAGCTCACGCAAGGATGCAAATTTTATCTACAACAAGATTGAAGATAGAAGAATTCTCGAACTTATCGCTACCATGCGCAAGTTGTTCTGCAAGGAATAGTCCCGCCGGTTTTCCATTGTCGCTTTCGGGACCGGCGGGGTGTGCGGTTCCTGAAGCGCGGATATTGTCCTTTCAGGTCGCCTCGCATTCTCCGCCTTTATCATTATTTTCAAACAAGTTCTGCTTTCAGATATTTCTCAGGAGGTTTCACCATGACGAAAACAGTGAATGACTGGATACACTCGATTGCCGGTATTTTTATTCTCGCAAGTCTTGCTCTGGGGACCTGGGTCCATCCTTACTGGTACTTCTTTACCGCTTTTGTCGGCGCCAATCTTTTTCAGTTCGGGATCACCGGCTTCTGCCCGATGGGGCTGATCCTGAAAAAGCTTGGTGTGCCTGAAGAGCGGCAGAGCTGCTGCAAGTAAAGCTTATGCCGGGCAGCTTGCCTGCGCATGCGAAACTTCTACCCGTAGGGTGAAACCGGATCTCCGGAGGAGAGGATTGAATATGGACGAATCCACTGAGAAGAAAGGGCGTGTAGATTTGGGGGATGCAGAGAAGGCGTCCTGCGGCGCAGGCAACGGAGCAGGGTCGGGGAGCGAAGAAGACCACAGTATTCCCGGGGATGATCTTCGCAACGCCAGCTATGTTGTCCTTTTTATTGCCGCCGTTTTTATCGTTACCGCCATGGAAACCGGAAGTTACCGCACTCCCTGGCCGGTTGCGATCGTCGTTTCCATCGCCGGTCTGGCGCTGTTCATCTGGTCTTTCCTGCAGAAGAAAAAAGAAAAATCGTGATTTCAGGGTTCAGGAGGCAGTCGGCAGGGGGCTTCCTGTTCGGTGGGCCTTCTGTGCTATCTCTTATCCCTGCAATAAACTCATGACATTGCTGCCTCTGATCCGGTTGGTCTGAGCCTGGGCGAACACCTGCGCTTTCAGCAGGATCTGGAAGTTGTTGAGCAGGGTCGATTCCTCGGCGAAGTCCAGATCGGCAATGGTCGATCCGGCGGCTGCGGTGTTGGCCATGGTGACCGACAGGTTGGTGATGGAGGAGACCAGCTGATTCTGGGTGGAGCCGAGGCCCGATCTGGTCCGGTTCAGCTGGGACAGCGCTTCGTCAACTGCGCCGATGGCCGCCTGGGCGCCTTCCATGGAAGTCACATCGATTTCCGCAAGCCGGCTGAATCCTGAGGGCCTGCTGTCTCCGGCAGTAGTAACAGGTGATGTCTGCGGGGCAATGGTTGAGCCGGATGCCAGGGTCGAGCCTTTTGCGAGGATCGTTCCCGAATCGAGGTAATTCCGGCCCTCGGTGACGACATCGCCGGTCAGGACGGTCCCGGCTCCCGGAGATTGCCCTCCGGCCACGCTGACCCCGCTTCCCAGAACTGTTCCCGCCTTGAGTACCGATCCTGATTCCAGCAGAGACCCCGCACCGATGTGCATCGTGTTGTCAAGGGTGAACGGGGTCCCTGTGACGACCGGACCACCCACGGATGATCCTGACCCAAGGAGGCTCCCCGCCTCGATCTCTGAGCCTGCGGCAACGGTCATCTTCCCGATAACGGAGGTGTTGGCGGCAAGAGTCAGCCGGCCTCCGATGCTTGAGCCGGACAGAATGTTTGTTCCCGCAGCATCCGCGATGATTGAACCGCTTTTCAAAACTGCCGGGCCGGTCATGGTTGCGGTGGCGGCCAGGGTGATATTGCCGGATATGGCGGAACCTCCGGCCAGGGAGCTGCCGGCGGCGACGGATGATCCCGGGCCGAGGTGCAATGGTGCGGTTATCGCTGCGTCCTGGGTCAGGGTGACCTCTGCGGCAAGGGGCTGCCCGGAGGAATACGTTGTGCCGCCACTGGTTATGTCGGTGCTCAAGACGGTCCCGGCGGCAAGAATGGTCCCGGTGGCAAGAGTCGAGCCGGTGGCAATGGTGTTCACCCCGCTTGTGGTCGTGTCGGCGGCAAGCGTGACTGTGCCGCCGAGCTCTGTGCCGCCTGCGATAACACTCCCCGCCCCAAGGGTAGAACCGGCTGCGAGAGCTGATTCGCCGGTTGTCGAAATATCGGCGCCCAGATTGACGCTGTCCAGAGCGAACCCGAGGGAGGACCCGGCGGCGAGTTCCGTCCGCGCTGTTAACGTTGAACCCGGTTCAAGGCTTGACTCGGCGCTGGTCGTCAGGGGATTCTGCAGGGTCAGGGGCGAGGCAAGATAGGTGCGCGAGACCTGTTCTCCATCGCCGGAATCGGATCCTCCGCCGAGTTTTCCAAGACTGATATCTCCGATACTGATCTGCACGGTCTCCCCGGAAACCGCGCCTACCTGAAACGATTTCCCTGCGAACTGGCCGGTCAGAAGTTTCTGGCCGTTGTAGGATGTGGTCCTGGCGATATTGTCCAGCCCTTCAAGGTATCGGTTGATATCCGCCTGCAGGGCCTGGCGTGAGTCTCGGGACTGGCTGTCGGAAGCGGCCTGGATCGCCTTGGTCCGGATCTCCTGGAGAATACTGGTCATTTCGCCGATCGCGCCGTCTGCGGTCTGGGTGATGGAGATCGCATCGGTTGCGTTGCGGATTGCCTGGACGTATCCCTTTCGCTGGCTTTCCAGGGCATCGGCAATGGCCATGCCCGAGGCGTCATCCGCAGCCCGGTTGATGCGGCTGCCGGTGGCAAGTTTCTCGAGCGAACTGGAAAGGGTTTTGTGAGTCTGGTTCAGGCGGTTCAAGCCAAAGAGAGAAGAAGGGTCATTGATTTTAAGTGGCATGGTAAATCCTCCAGAGAGGGGGGAATATGTCCGGCCTTTAAGAGAAAAGCCGGGAGCCGGGCAGCAACAGGATACGCCCTAATGTTATTATAATGGTTGAATATACGGAAAGTCAAAGGCATGGGTTCAAACAGGTCAAAAGAGTCTTTTCGGGAATTCAATTCTTGACACTTCTGTGGAGTGCGTAATATCCTTTTATAATCAGGAAAATGTTCGGCAAAAGTCTTTCCGGGTATGGGCTGATCTTCCCCCGGGAGTCCTCTGGGAGGCTGTTGAAATCCCTGTCGGGTCGGAAATGTTTGTCTGATTACATAAAGTTTTATCTGCTGTTGCATGCACATATCGGGTGATGCCTATGAAAAAAATATTACTGGTAGACGACGAGATCGAGGAGCTTAAAATTCTCGCCTTAAGCCTTGACTGTAAAGAGATCAATGCCGAAATCATCACCGCCTCCTCCGGCGAAGAGGCGCTGTCGATCATTGAAAAGGAAGGTATCAGTCTCCTGATCACCGATGTTCATATGCCGGGAATGAATGGCATGGAACTGATTCTGGCGGCATCGGCGATAGTCCCGGACCTTGCTTTTATTGTAATGACCGCCTTCCCGACTGCTGAAATAAAACGCGACGCGCTCCTCGGCGGATGTCTTCGTTTTATTGAAAAACCTTATGATATCGAGCTCTTACGTGGTAGCGTGATCGAGGCTCTGACCGAACAGAAAGGCTTTACCGGTACCATGGCCGGTATTGAGCTCTCAGACATGATTCAGCTCAATTGCCTGTCGTGCAATACTGTAGCGCTCAAGATCCGTGACGGAAAAAAATCGGGGATGATATTTTTCGACAGCGGCAATATTGTCCACGCCATTGCCGGTGATATTGAAGGAGAGGAGGCTTTTTACCGGATTATGGCCTTTGGGGGCGGCAATATCGAAAGCAGGAGGAATGTCAGGCCCCCGGTCCTGAGCATTGAAAAGAGCTATGTCGGGCTCTTGCTCGAGGCAAGCCGCAGAAAAGATGAAACCGCAAGCCGGGCCGTGACCCAGCCGGAAGAAAAGGAATTGCCGCAGGCCGGGATATTCAGGGCGCTGGCAAAAGTGGCGGGATATATCGGGGCAGCAATCCTGCACAGGAATGGGGTGTTGCTGGCGGAGGAGAAAAACGGGAATTCGATCGACCTCAACAGCGGCGGGACGGTTATTGCCGACCTGTTCAGGCTGGCGTCACAGACAACAACCGAAAACGGACTGGAAAAATGCGACTCCATTGTCCTGGAGTCGACCGATGGCACCCTGGCCACACGCAGCGCCGGAAGCAAAGGGGAGTTCCTGCTGGTTGCCCTGGTTGCACCGGATTGTAATCCCACGCTGATGCAGATCAAGATGGCGAGCCTGGCCCCGCAAATCAGGGCGAACTAACTTCCTTGCGGCGAGGCATGGCGCCGGAAGGCGTTTTTGTCCGGCGTCCTTCTCTCTTCGGGGAAAGGTTTCGATGCTTCGCAAGCCCGCTGATCGGGACGGGCAGACGGGCTGGCCAACGGAACCTTTGTTCTCCTACGAATCGCATATCTTCAGGATGTTGACACTGATCGACTCCAGCGGCGCAATCCGGTCGACGGCTTTTAATTTAATCGCTTCATTCGGCATGCCGAAGACCACCGAAGTCGCTTCGTCCTGGGCAATGTTGTAAGCGCCGGCGTTTTTCATCTCCAGCATTCCTTTCGCGCCGTCATCCCCCATGCCGGTCATGATGACCCCCACCGCGTTTTTCCCGGCATAACGGGCTGCGGAACGGAACAGAACATCAACCGACGGCCGATGGCGGCTGACCAGCGGACCTTCTTTCACTTCCACATAATAACGGGCGCCGCTTCGTTTGAGTAGAAGGTGCCGGTTGCCGGGGGCGATCAGGGCCCTTCCCCGGAGGACGGTGTCGTTGTTTTCGGCTTCCTTGACCGAGATCTGGCAGAGTGAATCGAGCCGCCGGGCAAAGGCTGCGGTAAAATTTTCCGGCATGTGCTGGACGATGACGATGCCCGGGGCGTCCCTGGGCAGGGATTCGAGAAAAACCCGGAGCGCTTCGGTCCCTCCGGTTGAGGCCCCGATCACCACGACCTTTTCGGTGGTCTGGATCATCGCCTTGCCGGTAGGTTTGGCGATGACCGCGTCCGCGGTCAGTTTGGGCTGCACGGTTTTTCTGACCGTAAGTTTCTTGATCTGGGTCTGGGCGGCGGCCTTCACCACATCGCAGATCGAGATCCGGGACTCTTCCAGAAAGGTTTTGGCGCCGAGTTTCGGTTTTTGAATGATCTCGACCGCTCCCAGCTCGAGAGCCTTGAGGGCGGTTTCCGAGCCGTGGCCGGTCAGGGTCGAGCAGATCACTACCGGAATCGGGTTCTGGGACATGATCTTCTGCAGGAAGGTGATCCCGTCCATCCGGGGCATTTCGATGTCGAGGGTGATCACGTCCGGAAGTTCGGTCCGCATACGGTCCGCTGCGATGAACGGGTCCATGGCGGTGGCCATGACCTCGATTTCCGGGTCTGAATTGAGGATGCTTTCCAGGGCCTGCCGGACCACGGCTGAATCATCAACAACAAGAACCCTGATTTTTTTTTGACTTGGTTTGAAATCCATGCGCGGTGGCCGTTATAAAAAATTGAAATCCTGCTGCTGCGTGGCCGGGCAGATGGTGAATCCGCCCAGGGTGATATTTTGATGGCCGACATTTTCCGGGTATCTGGGACAGGGCTCCCCCGCCGAGAGTTTTTTAGACCAGACGTCACCCGTGGGAGTGAGGAAGTAAATCTTCCGTCCTCTTGACCCGCCGACATCTCCGCTGACCGGTTTCAGCTCCCGTTGCCGCAGGGTCCGGATGGCTGCTTCGATATTCATTTTGCCGATCCGGATCGACTGCCCGCCGGGAGTGTCCCCCCTGATGCCGTCGGCGCCGCCGAAGATCTTGATTTCTATTTCCGAAAGAGCGGCGCCGCAACCGGTAAAGCTTTCCAACATGCGGGTAATCGCACAATCGACAAATTTATATTTTTCGCTGCAGGTGGTGGCGCAAGACCCCGGCGTTTTGCAGTAAGGGAGCTGGGCGTGGCAGACCGAGGCCAGCTCGAGCCGGCGAACGAGCATGGTGAGGGTCACACAGGAGCCGAGCACCGTGGAAACGCAGGCCGGCGAGGCATCGAAGAAAATCATCGCCGGTTTGAGATAGATCTGCGACACACAAGAATTGCGCGGGCTCATGTGATCTTCCTGTAGATGGTAGGGCCGACGGAAACCAGAGGCAGCCCGAGGCCGGTAAGGGTTTCGGAATGCCCGACAAAAAGATAGCCGCCCGGCAGAAGCTCGCGGCACATCCTGGCCAGGACCTTTTTCTGGGTCTCTTGATCGAAATAGATCATGACATTGCGGCAGAAAATCACCTGGACCTTGGTCGGCAGACGGTACTCGTCGTCCATGAAGTTGAGCTGCAGAAACCGGATTTTCGCCCGGAGTTCCGGAATGATTCTGACCTGGTCATTGTTGCGGTCCTTGCTGCGCAGCAGGTATTTTTTTTTCAGGTCAACCGGGATGGGTGCTGCGGTGTGGTGTGGATAAACCGCAGTTCTGGCCTTCCGGAGAACGGTGGAGCAGATGTCGCTGGCATAGATGGTATAGCGGAGATTTTGGCGCAGGCGGAAAAACTCGTTGGCGACCATGGCTATGGTGTATGGCTCTTCTCCCGAGGAACAACCGGCACTCCAGAGATTGATCCCCCGGTGCAGGTCGAGACTCCGCCCGCCGCCGACGATCTGCGGAAAGGCATTGCGGGCGAGATAGTCGAAATGGTGCGGCTCCCGGAAAAAATCGGTCTTGTTGGTGGTGATAACGTCTATGAATGCCTGGATTTCATCCCTGCCTGCCGGGGACTTGAAGAGGAGATCAAAATATTCCTCGTAGGATTTAAGCCCCCGTAACCGTAACCGCTTCGACAGGCGGGACTGGAGCATGGTTTTTTTGGCACTGGTGATCTTGATGCCCAGCTTGTCCATGATGACCGCCTGAAAGCGGGCAAACAGGCGGTCATTCATGGCCTCCGGGGCGGATACGGCGGCATATTCGCTTTTTTGGGAAAGCGCCGGGGATGGATTGGATGACGCCGGCAAACCGATCACCCCCGTCCCAATCACTCTTTTTCATCGTCCACCGGCGCCGCCTGGGCGCTGGTGTCGACGGCGGAAATCCTGGTCAGTTCTTCGGCGGAGAACACCCGGTCGATATCGAGGATCAGGATGAATTCCTCATCCCGGGTCCCGACACCCTTGATGAATTCAATGCGCCAGCGCGAGCCGAGTCTGGGCGGGGGTTCAATCTGGTCACGGTCCAGTTCGAGGACTTCATGGACCGAGTCCGCCATCGCCCCGATCAGGGTTGTCTCGCCGTCGAGATCGATTTCCATGACCACGATCCGCGAATCGAGGGTCTGTCTGGTTTCGGTCATGCCGAATTTGGTCCGCAGATCGATGACCGGCACCACGGTGCCCCTGATATTGATGATGCCCCGCATAAAATCAAGGGCGCGGGGGATTTTGGTGATGGCGGCAACATCAAGCACCTCGCGGACCTGGGAAACATCCACGGCAAAAAGTTCATCTTCCAGGCGGAAGGTGAGATACAAAGATGATTCACTCATGGTGACATTCTCCTAAAAAATATGTGAATGGCGGTTCCGGGCGTGTTGGCCCGGAACATTTTCGGAATCCGCGGTGAACGCCGTTTCAATATTTTTCAAAATCATTGTCCATCTGGTCTCCGGCAGGTCCTTCATGGCCGAGGTTGAATTCAAAACCTTTTGCTCCACTCTGTCCCTGAGCCGGATCTTCATGGCTTTCTTTATGGGGGACATGGGCGATCTGTTGCCTTTTTGCCGTCTTTTTCGGCGGGGTGTGATGCTGATGATGATAGCTTCTCTCGCCGCGGATCTGGCCGGAACCCTGGTCGTCGAGTTTAAAGAAGCCGACGGTCTCAAGCAGCATTTCCGCCTGGCTGGCCAGCTCCTCGGAAGTGGAGGACATCTCTTCGGCGACGGCGGCGTTCTGCTGGATGACCTGGTCGAGCTGCTGGATTGCCTTGTTGATCTGGTCGGCCCCGGTGTTCTGCTCATTGCTGGCGGCGCTGATTTCCTGGACCAGCTCGGAGGTTTTCTGGATATTCGGCACCAGGGAAGTGAGCAGGGTGCCGGCATGTTCGGCGATTTCGACGCTGGAGGAGGAGAGCTTGCTGATCTCGCCCGCCGCGGTCTGGCTCCGTTCCGCAAGTTTCCTGACCTCCGAGGCGACAACCGCAAAGCCCTTGCCGTGTTCGCCGGCCCGGGCGGCTTCGATGGCGGCGTTCAGGGCCAGCAGGTCGGTCTGGCGGGCAATCTCCTCGATGATCGAGATCTTTTCGGCAATCTGCTTCATGGCGGCTACCGTCTCGGTCACCGCTTTGCCGCCTTCGAGGGCGTCTTCGGCTGATTTGCCGGCGATCTTGCCGGTCTGGAGGGCGTTGTCGGCATTCTGGCTGATGTTCGAGGCCATCTCTTCCATGGAGGACGATGCCTCTTCGGCGGCGGCCGCCTGTTCCGTGGCGCCCTGGGACATCTCTTCGGCGCTCGAACTCATCTGCTGGCTGCCGGAAGAGACATTGCTCGAAGCGCTTAAGACATCGCCGACCACCATCCGCAGCTTGGCGACCATGTTTTTCATGGCGGTGAGCAGTTGACCGATTTCGTCTTTTCTGTTGATTTCAATCTCAACGCTCAAGTCTCCCCTGCTGAGTTTCCCCGAGACATCCACCGCTTCCAGCAGGGGCACGGAAATATGCCGGGAGAGGGAAAAACCAAGGAGAAAGGCAATGGCAAAACTCAAGAAGGTCATGATCCCGATGATCCAGCGCCCTTTGCCCTGCGAACTGTCGGCGGATTCCATGGCCAGCTGCATGTTTTTGCCGGCAATCTCCTCCATTTTGCCGGCAAGGTCGATGCTCTTGCCGCTCAACTCGTCTACCTGGGCCATCTGGGTTCTGGTGTTCGTATTCAGCTGCACGATTTCTGCGCCAAGTTTGAAAATTTTGTGGGCATTCTCTGAAAATGCGGCGTGTTCCCTGGTGGTTTCTTTGGGCAGGAGATGCTCCAGCTTGTCGAATTGTTTTTCCATATCCTTGAAGGACAGCTGCAGCGCTGACGATTCTTCAAGGGTCCTGATGCTCATGAACTCTTCGACAATGGCCTGCTGTTCGACAATAATGGTTTTTGATTCCATGGCCGCATCGACTTTTTCGTCAATTGCCTTGTTTCTGGTCAAGGTTTCCTCGTATTTTGCAAGGGATTCCTTGATCGAGTCGATTTCCGCGTCCAGTTTCTCCATGGCCGCCTGGCGGTCCATGGTTTTCGCAAGTTTCTCCCGGTGTTCGGCCATCAGGGAGTGACCGGCGGTGATGTACTGATTCACCTGCGATTCGGCCTGGGAGACGGCCTCCTTGATTGCGTCGTTGCCGTTGTTTTTCAGGAAGGCAAGCTGGTCCTGCAGCTTTTTGATATTGTTCTCAAACTCCATGGCGGCCTGATCGAGAGTCTCCTTGCTGTCATTGAGGAGGAATTCCCCCATCAGGTCCCGGGTGCTGATCAGGGCGATGGAGCTCTCCATGGTCGCATCCGCCAGGGGGACCTGTTCATCAAGGATGATGTCGGTCGCTTTGCCGACATTGTTGCAGGTGATCAGGCCGGTCACCCCGACGATGGCAACGATGAGTGCGACAATGAGAAAGGCGCCGATGAGTTTTACGCTGACTTTAATGTCGTTGATCTTCATGCTCAATACTCCCGGATGTGGTTGTTGGATGTTGTCATTAATATTGTTGGTGGACTCTCTCTCTGTTCCTTTATTTCACAATGGCGGTTCTGATTTCACGCATTGGGCCAGTTGCGGGATATCGAGGATCAGGGCCATGGTGCCGTCGCCGAGGATGGTTGCCCCCGAAAGGCCCTTCACATTCTGATACACCTTGCTCAACCCCTTGATCACGGTCTGGTGCTGGCCGATGACGCTGTCGAGGCCGAGGCCGATCCGGTGGCCGTTTTCCTCGATCACCACGATCTTTTCCAGGGGCGGAGGGGTGTCGTGACAGGAAAACAGCCGGCGCAGGCTGATATAGGAGAGGATTTCCCCCCGGGAGGAGAGCATGCTCCTTTCCAGGGCCTGGTTTGCCTCCGTTCTTGTGACCTCCAGGCATTCCTCGACTGCGGAGAGCGGGATGACGAAAAAGCCCTTCCCGATCTGCACCAGAAGCCCGTCGATGATCGCGAGGGTCAGGGGCAGTTTGAGGGTGACCGTGGTCCCGGAGCCCTGCCGGCTTTCGATTTCGATAGTGCCGCGGAGGGCGTCAATGTTCTTTTTCACCACATCCATGCCGACGCCGCGGCCGGAGACATCCGAGACGGTTTTGGCGGTGGAAAATCCAGGCGCGAAGATGAGGGCGAAGAGTTCTTTCTCGGCCAGGACGGTATCCGCCTGGATGATGCCCTTTTCGACCCCCTTGGCATGAATCGCCTTGCAGTCGAGGCCTTTGCCGTCATCGGTGATCTGCAGAAAGACATTGGCCCCGGAATGGAAAGCCTTTAAATGGATGGTCCCCTGGCCTGCTTTGCCCGCATGCATCCTTTCCTCCGGCAGTTCGATGCCGTGATCGATACAGTTCCGGATCAGATGGACCAGGGGGTCATTCAATTTGTCGATGACGGTTTTGTCCAGTTCGGTCTCCTCGCCCTCGGTGGTAAGGATGATCTCCTTGCCGAGGTTTTTCGAGAGGTCCCGGACCAGCCGGCGGAACTTGCTGAAGGTCTTGCCGATGGGCAGCATCCGGATACTCATCGCATTGTTCCGTAATGCCGAAGTCAGGCGGTCGGCCTCCTCGGAGATTGAGATGAGGTCGGGATCATTTTCCCGGAAGGCCTTCTGGCCCAGGCGGGCCTGCAGGGTGACCAGTTCCCCGACCAGATTGACCAGCTTGTCCAGACGATTGGCCTCCACCCGGATCGTTGAAGTTTCGGCAAGCTCTTTCTGTTTTTTCAGCACTCTGGAAGAATGCTGCTGCTGGGCCAGGGCATTGGCAACGGCCTGGTTGCTGATCAGTTTCTCGCCGATCAGGACCTCGCCGATCCTTTTTTGCTTGTCGAGGCAGGCGGTCAGCGCTTCAGCTGAAATTTCACGGCGTTCAATCAGGATTTCGCCGAGTCTCTTCTGCTGGCTGTCATCCAGGGAATCGAGATCTTCCTCGAGCACCTCGATCACGATTTCGCTCAGGTCTTCGACAAAGATGAAGACATCCCTGACGCTGTTGATTCCCTGGTCGGTGGTCAGCAGGATTTCCCAGCTCACATAGCACTGCTCGGTATCGATGGTGTGGAGTGAGGGGATCTTTTCATTATTGACGATGATCGTGCATTCGCCGAGGGCATTCAGCTCATCGAGCAGGAGGATGGGATTGGTGCCGGTCTGGAGAATTTCCCGCCGGGGCTTGAACAGAATCCTGAAGGTGGTCAATCTTCCTTTGATCTCCGGCCGATCCGGAGCAATGATCCCGGGCCGGACGTTTTCGGCCGGAGGAAGCTGGGGCGGGGGCTCCGGTGCGGGAGGTGCTGCGCCGGTGGTCAGGGCGATGAAGGCATTGATGATCTCCTCGGCGGAACCGGGGTCCGTTGTCTCGCCGGTTTCCGCCTCTTCAAGCATGGCCTTGATCTCGTCCCGGGCCCGTAAAGTGAGGTTGATCATCTCGGAGGTGACCGGGATTTTCCCGGACCGGACCAGGTCGAAGGCGGTTTCCACCTGATGGGTGAACTCGGCGATCCGGTCGAAGCCGAACATCGCGCCGGACCCTTTAATGGTGTGCAGCGCCCGGAAGACCCTCCCGATCAGCTCCTGATCATCGGGGGTGTCCTCGAGCTCCAGCAACGAGGTTTCCAGTTCAACAAGAAGTTCTTTGGCTTCTTCCAGGTATGCGGTTTGATGTGGATCCATAGCGACTCTTTCTTAAGATTAGGAATATCAGCTGCCGATAATTTTTTTGACAACCCCGAGGAGTTGCTCGGGTTTGAACGGCTTGACGATCCAGCCGGTCGCGCCGGCCTGCTTGCCTTCCTGCTTCTTGGTGTCCTGGGATTCTGTGGTCAGGAGCACGATGGGCATGAATTTCAGGGCGGGATCGTTTCTGACGGCGCGGACCAGTTCAATACCGTCCATTTCCGGCATGTTCAGGTCGGTGATGATCATATTGACCGTGGCCGCTTTCAGCTTGGCGAGGGCGTCCTTGCCGTGTTCCGCCTCGATAACGCCGTATCCGGCCCCGCTCAGGGTAAAGTTGACCATTTGCCGGACACTTGCCGAATCATCGACGGTCATGATGGTTTTGCTCATTCGCCTCCCTCCTTCCGCCAGAGGCAATCGTTTTCCAGATTGAACTGGCAGCGCCGGTGCTGAAAAAAGCCGGCGGATCCGGCCGTTTTTTCCAGGACTTCCGGCCAGCGCCTTTTTATGAAAAGCTTTTTCCGGAGTTCCTGGGAGGTCCGGTGCGCGGCGCAGAGAAGCTGCAGGAGGGAGAGGTCTGCTTCAGTAATGGCGTCCATGTCGATTTCAAGCTCTTCCACCTTCTGGAAGGCGTCGAGGAGGCTCTCTTTTAAAGCGTGCGCCTGCCCGATTGTCTGGGCTCCGCGCAGAACTAAAGTCCCCCGCCTGCCGTCCGGTTCGATGGTCAATTTCATCTTGTCCTCCCATGGATGCCCGTTGCGAGCGGAATATTGCGGTCAGAAAAGCTCGACATTATCGCCCAGGTCTTCGGTCTTCTTTTCGGCCGGTTGTGAAAATTCCGTTGCCGGCCGATTTTGCTCAATGCTTTCCTGCGAGGGGATGGGTGGTTCCTCCCATTTTTCCGCTGCAGGCGGAGCGTCGAATAGTTCTACCGAAGAATCTGCTTCGGGGTCGGTCCCGAAAAGTTCGATTGAGGAATCCTCTTCCGCCTGGGATGAGAAGAGTTCAATCGATGAATCCGGTTCGGCGGAGACATCTGCCTGAATGGGCGATTGTTCTGACGGGATTCCTGTCGTAAGCTGCAGATGGACCACCCGTTCCTGGTCCATGGTGTAGCGGCCCTCAACATTGCGGATGGCGGCGTCGATCGTTTCATGGCCGACAGGTCCGCACTCTTCCTCCAGCTCGGAGAGGAGGCTTTCCATTTTCCGGTGGCAGTCATTCAGGTGGGCGGCCATGCCCGGCAGGAAATCCAGGGAGGTTCTGGTTTCCCTGGTCAGGGTTCTCAGCGCTTCGGCTTTGTCTGCCACGGATTGCGAGGTGGTTTTAAACCGGCCGTAGACGGATTCGATGTCTGCGATGGCGGTGCTGAGGGAGGTGTCGTCACGGCCTGCGTCTCCCTGGTTCACCAGGTTTTTATTCGCCTGGTCCGACAATAGACGGTACGCTTCCGCCGCCCCTGCAACAATGGTGTCTGCGGTATCGGATAGGGTGTTAATTTCGTGGGCCAGGACGACAAGGGTCAGCCCTTTGTTCCCCAGATGGGCGGCCTTGATGATCGAGTTCAGGGCCTGGATCTTGATTTCAAACGCCGTGGCGTTGACTTTGTTCATAAATGAGAGGAGCCGGTTGGAGGTCTCGGCGGCATCGTGGACCTCCCGGCGGACATCCTCCATCAGATCATCCCCCTGTTTCATCAGGAGAACCAGATCATCGAGGGAGGTTTTCAGGTTTTCGAATGAGTCACCCGGGTGCCGGGCGGACAGCTCTTCCCGGTCGTCCCCGGACAGGCCGGAAAGGACTGCGGCCATCTGCCCGATGATCTGGTCGATCAGGTCAAAGGAACGGGATATCTGCTGATGGAGGGATTCGATTTCCGTAACCACCTGTTGAATCTGATTGGCCTGGAGCCGGCAGAGGGGGTAGGCGGCCGCCATTCTTTCCGCAAGCGGAAGGGGGGGATCCTGCGAAGGGTCTTCACCAGGGGAATCGGCAAGCAGAGTGATTGCTTCAGCAAATGTTTCGATGACGTGTTCAAGACGTTGGCTCATGCTGTCGTGGAACTGGATGCCGACCACGATTTCGCCGCAATGGGCGGCGATGGATTTGGAGTGGAGCGCCGCCTGGTCCATGGCTGTGGAGGTACTCAGGAGCAGTTGCTCAATCACCGCCAGGGCATTCCCGACGGTCGTTTCCGCTGCGGCGCCGTATTCCCGTAACTTGCCGAGTTTCCGTGAGATATCCGCCCGAACCGACAATTGCACATTGCGGGCCAGGGAGGCGTCCTCTTCAATATTTTCAGCGAAGGAGATGATCCTGCCCCCGAGTTGACTGACTTCTTCCGCGGTCAGGGAAAACATGGCCCGCGACTCTTCGGAGCGGGTTGCTTCAATGCCGATGTTGATCCCGGCGACCTTCAGGTACAAAGCAATTTTGTAAAGGTCCCGGCTGGTGTTCGTCAGGGTTGAGAGATGTTGCCCCTGCGTTTCGAGGTCCTGCAGGTTGTTGTCGATCGCGGCCTGATCGCCTGCCATTCGGGCCAGGGATATCCGGATTTTGTCCCGCAGCCCGGCCAGGGCGCTTTGCCGGTTGTCGCCGGAAATTTCCTTGACCGACTCGATGGTGCTTCCGGCAAGGGTGTTGGCGTTCATGTAGATGGTCTGGAGGTTTTGCCCCAGTTTCAGGAAGCTGGGTTCATGCGATTTCGCTACCGCCGCTAATGACTCTTTCAGGGAGGCAAGACCCTGGATAATGCCGCAGGTTTTCCGTGCGTCGGCAAAAGATGAGGGAATCTTTCGGGAGCGGACCGAGCTGTAAAAGGACGCAATATTCCCGATGATTTTTGCTGAACACGAAGCGGTATGACTCTCCATCAACTTCACCGGACGCACTCTCCCTGCGGATGAATTAATGAAACTACATGTTACGTGACAAATTCTCTCGTGATTGGGGAGGAGAAGTCAAATAAAAAAAATACTGCGGTTTTGCTGGTTTGCGAGTGGCTGGTGCGGGTGGGCAGGAATTGATTTTCGGTGCCGGTTACCCGCAGGCTTTCGAGTCCGGCGAATCGATGGGACGGATTTTCTTTCGGAAAAGGGTCGGGTTGAGCTTCGTGCGGGGAGCCGCTTTAAAAACGAAGTCTCGTCATTTCACCATCCTGGAGCCGATGAGGCTGAAATGCCTGATAAGATCCGGGCGGTGGTTGCTGTAGGGCAGGCGTCCCAGGATTTCCACCCGGCCGATTTCCGCGATGGTCCGTATGTTGTCAAGGGCCAGGGTTTCATCAACTTCCGCCGGATCGGTGAAGATAACCCCGGCAATCGGCAGCTTCCTGTTGCGGAGCGCCTCAATTGTCAACAGGGTGTGGTTCAGGGTGCCAAGACCGCTTCGGGCGACAATGACCGTGGGGAGCTCAAGTTTGGTCAGCAGATCGGCGAGAAGCAGGTCGCGGCGGAGGGGCACCAGCAGACCGCCGACTCCCTCGACAATTAAAAATTCATACCTGCTGTTCATTTCGGCAAATTTCCGCAGGATCATCCCGGCATCGACTTCTTTGCCGTCAATCTCGGCGGCAAAATGAGGAGAGGCCGGGTAGCTGAAGCGGAACGGGACCTGTGAGTCGAGATCATTCGGCGCCGGTTGTGCCCCGGCGATTTTCATACATTCCGCAAGATCGGCCGGGTTATCGGCATCGCCGGTGCTGACCCATTTCTGGTACCCGGCTTTGATGGAACGTCTCAGGAGGTATTCCAGAAGCAGGCCGCTGACCAGGGTTTTCCCGACTCCGGTATCGGTTGCCGTGATAAACAGGGCTTTGTTCGTCATCCGAATACTCTCATTTTCTTTTCCCGCTGATCTGGAACACCTGATAGGTGGTACGGCAATTGCCGTATTTCCCAACAAACCAGCTCTCAAGTTCGGTCATCCGGCTTCGAGTGAGCAGCGGGCGCCCCGGGTGCCAGCCGGAGGTGCCGGTTTTCCGGATATGTTCGAGCAGGTCGCTTAAGGTTTCGTATTCTCTGGTGGTCTGCCATTCCCTGATCTCAAGGTCTCTGCAGAGCGGGCCGAATATTGTGGCAAGCGTGTCATGGTCCGGGAACCAGGTCGACGGCAGCGGAGCGGTTCTGCCGAGGATCGCTCCCAGTCCTTCCCGCATTTCCTGCATGCTTTTCGGCCCGAAGATCGAGAGGAGGATCCTCCCCTCGCTGGTGAGTAAGGACCTGATGTTGCGGCAGGCTTGCAAAAGATTGTCAAACCATTGCATGGTGGCGTTGGAGGTGATCAGGTCAAAACGCTCCTCTGACTCATTCAGAAAAATCTCCGCATCCCGGCAAAGGTATCTGACGGAACTTCCCGGGGGAAGTTTTGCCCTGGCTCTCGCGAGCATGTCGGAGGCAAAATCAAGGGCGGTAATCTCTGCTTCGGGATAGCGGGTGTGGAGGATTTTCGTGTAATTTCCGGTGCCGCAGCCGATTTCCAGTATCCTGGCCGGGGTTTCGGCCGGCAGCAACTCTCCCATCCGCACGGCAATTTCCTTCTGGATGATGGCGTGGGCGTCGTAAGTGTCGGCGGCCCGGCAGAATTTGCTGTGAATCGATGCTTTCCGGTTGTGCAGCTGAAAGGGAAAGTTCGGGTCGAGGAAGACCGGATGCCCGCCATGCTCAAGGATGGTGAGAGGGATGCTCGCGGAATGCGGAGCTTCGCTCAGAGGAGCGATAATGTCCTTGCCGCCATGAATGATCCGGGTTGAAAAGGCGCTTCCGGCAAGGAGTGAAAGAGAATTCTCAAGATTGTAATCGCCAAGATAGTCAAGACCCTGTTCCAGAATCCCGGTTTTCAGGTTGGTGAGCAGGGAGGGGGCGATGTCGGTGGTAAATGTTTCGTGGGCCTTGCGGTATCCGAGAAAACATTTTCGGTAAAAATTATGAAGAAAGGAATTCCGGCCTTGCCGAAGGTCGCTCCTGATCTGGTTGATGACCCCTGCCGGCCATGACCTGCGGATGCCGAGCAGGTAAAGGGCCTCGATTTTGTCGGGATGCCTTGCGGCAAAGTCAAGGGCCAGATTGGCCCCCATCGACCAGCCGACCAGGGTGACGGAATTGATGTGGGATTGCTCAAGATAAACCGCCAGCGCCCGGAGGGTGTCCTCGGGGGATATCACTTTTGTCGGGAACAGCCAGTCGGTGACCTGTTCCTGCAGGGTGATGATCCGTCCGTCAAAGCCCCAACCCGGCAGAAACACATTGAGGTGCCCGGCCGGGCGGCCTTCGCCGCTGTAGGAAAACAGCTCTTTAGAGTTCTGCGCCGACACTCGTGGGGATGAGGGCTGATCATTCAACGGTGACACTTTTCGCGAGGTTTCTGGGTTGGTCGACGTCGCAGCCTCTCTGGTTTGCAATATGATAGGCCAGGAGCTGGAGCGGAATCGAGTAGAGAATCGGATTGAGTTCTTCATGCACCTCGGGCAGGGTTATGATCTCTTCGGTCAGGCGCTGCAGGTTTTTGTCGGCGCTGCTGCCGACCATAATCAGTCTGCCGTGACGGGCCTTGACCTCTTCGACATTGGAGATGACCTTGTCGTAGACACTGTCCTTCGGGGCGAGGGCCAGGATCGGCATCTCCCGGTCGACCAGGGCGATCGGGCCATGTTTGAGTTCGCCGGCGGGATACCCCTCGGCGTGGATGTAGGAGATCTCTTTCAGCTTCAGGGCGCCTTCCAGGGCGACCGGGAAGTTTATCCCTCGGCCGAGATAGATGAAATCCCGGCATTTTACGAAATTTTCGGCCATCCGGTCGGTGGCCTCCTGAAGGCGCGGCAGCTCATTTTCGATCACTGCCGGGATGCTGATCAGCCCCTGGATCAGTTCTACCCTTTGGTTTTTCGGGATGGTGTTCCGGGCCGCTCCGATCATCAGGGTAAGCAGGAACAGGGCGGTGAGCTGACTGGTAAACGCCTTGGTCGAGGCGACTCCGATCTCCGGGCCGGCGTGGGTGTATATGGTGCCGTCGGCTTCCCGGGTCATGCTGCTGCCGACCACATTGCAGATGGCGGTGATCCGTGCCCCCATTTTTCGGGCGCGCCTCATTCCGGCGAGAGTGTCGGCGGTTTCACCCGACTGGGAAATGGGAACAACCATCACCGATTCATCGATGAGAAGGGTGCGGTAGCGGAATTCGGAGGCGATATCCACTTCAACGGGAATGGAGGCCCACTTTTCCAGCCAGTATTTGGCGATCAGCGCCGCGTGCCAGGAGGTGCCGCAGGCCAGCAGCACAATTCTTCTGATCCCTCGCAGGTACTCTCCGGTCAGCGCCGATTCCACCATTTTCACCTCACCGGTTTCCGGATCAATCCGTCCCCGGAAGGTGTTTAAAATCGCCTGAGGCTGTTCGAATATCTCCTTCAGCATGAAATGTTTGTAGCCCGTTTTTTCGGCCATCGCGGCGTTCCAGGTGATGGTGTGTATTTCTTTTTCCTGGAGTTTGCCGCTGTCAAGATTCATGACGGTCAGGCCATCTTCTTTCAGGACCGCCAGTTCCCGGTCTTCGAGGTAGATCACTTCCTTGGTGTAGGGAAGAATGGCCGGGATATCGGAGGCCATGAAGGAGCCGCCATCCTCCTGGACACCAAGGACCAGAGGGCTGTGGTTCCTGACCGCGACAAGTTCATCGGGTTTGTCCGCCCAGAGGATGCCGAGAGCGTAAGCGCCTTCGACTCTTTTCAGGGCCTGCCGGACCGCTGCGACCAGATCGTCTTCAAGGTACTCCTCAATCAGGTGGACCAGGACCTCGGTGTCGGTTTCGGAATTGAAAACATGACCCCGTGATTTCAGTTCATCGCGCAGGGAATGGAAGTTCTCAATGATCCCGTTGTGAACGACAACCAGTCTCCCGGTGCAGTCCAGATGCGGGTGGGCGTTTGCTTCTGACGGCGGGCCATGGGTTGCCCAGCGGGTATGGCCGAGGCCGACGGTGCTGGAAACAGTCAGCTCTTCCATGACCTCTTCAAGATTTGCAAGCTTGCCCTGACAGCGGTGTCTTTTGAGTCCGCCGGATTCATCGATATACACCAGTCCGGCGGAGTCGTAGCCCCGGTATTCGAGGCTTTTCAGCCCTTTCAGAAGAATCGGGACAACCTTTCTTTTTCCTATATATCCGACAATGCCGCACATGGCTGATCCTGTTTGAGTTGTTGTTTGCGTTTTATTGGCGCGAAAGATTTCGAGTTGAAGATACCTGAAAACGGTTCACAAATAAAGGAAGTTAATCGGCGAAACCCCGGCGTGATTTTTCGACGATGTCCGGGAGAATCTCCAGAAACCGGTCGACTTCTTCAGCGGTGTTGATCCTGCTGAGGCTTATGCGCAGGGCGCCATGGAGGTGGGTTTCCGGAACCCGCATGGCCGTAAGGACATGCGAGGGGTTCAGGTCGCCGCTGTGACAGGCCGAATGGCCCGAGACCGCAATCCCTCTTTCATCAAGTTCCTGGATCAGACCGGCGGATGAGCAGTGCTCGAAACAGACGTTGATTGTATTGGCAAGCCTTGGCTCACCGGCGCCATTGATGATCGCATCCGGGAAATTGCTGCTGATGGAATTTTCAATGCGATCCCGCAAGGCGAGAATATTTACAGAATACTCTGCAAGCTTGGCACCGGCTGTTTCACAGGCTTTGCCGAGGCCGACAATCCCGGGAACATTTTCGGTGCCCGGCCTTTTGCCCTTTTCCTGACCGGCTCCGAAAATGACCGGTCTGAGAGGTGCGGTTCTTGAGGTGAATAGAGCGCCGACCCCTTTCGGGCCGTGGAGCTTGTGTCCGGCCATGCTCAGGTAGTCGACTGCCAGTTCCTGGACGTCTATCGGGCTTTTGCCGAGCATCTGCACGACGTCGCTGTGGAACAGGACCCCCTTCTCCTTGCAGATTTCGCCGATTTCCCCGATCGGCCAGATGACCCCGGTCTCGTTATTTGCCGCCATCAGGGTGACCAGGGCGGTGTCCTCGCGGAGTGTGGATCGCAGCCGGTCAAGATCAAGGGCGCCGTTGGGGTCGACCTCAAGCACTTCGATTTCGTATCCATACCCGGCAAGGTGGTTGAGAGGCTCAAGGACTGAAGGATGTTCGACCCTGGAGGTGACAATGTGTTTTTTGTCAGGGTTTGCTCCGGCGGCACTGAATATTGCCATATTGTTGGCTTCGGTGCCGCCGCTGGTGAAACAGATTCTGGAGGGATGGGCGTTGAAAAGTAGGGCGACCTGCTCTCGGGCTCTTTCCACGGCCAATGCGGCTGCCTCCCCGATTCTGTGGGCACTCGAAGGGTTGCCGAATCGCTCTTCAAGACAGGGGAGCATTGCGGCTTTGACTTCGGGTGATACCGGGGTGGTGGCGTTATTGTCGAAATATATTCTTTTCATATTTTCAGTTGTTTAAGCGTTTAAGCGTCTAGGCGTTTGAACGTTTAAGCTGTTTGAACTATCAGATTTCGAGCATCCTGTTCAGGGACAACTTCGCCTTTTCCGCAGTTTCCTGGTCGACCGTGATCCGGTTGACGACCTGGCCGCTCCGGATGCTTTCCAGGGCCCAGAGCAGATACCCAGGTTTGATCCGGTACATGGTGGAGCAGAGGCACTGGAAGGGTGACAGGGAGTGGATTTTTTTGTCGGGCAGCAGCCGGCGGAGGCGGTTGACCAGGTTGATCTCGGTGCCGACCGCCCAGCTGGTTCCGGACGGGGAATCGGAAATGGTCCTGATGATGGCTTCGGTGGAGCCGTAATGGTCTGCCTTGCCGACCACCTCGTTTCTGCATTCCGGGTGAACGATCACCTTGATGTCCGGATCTTTGCGGCGCCAGTTGTCGACCTGCTCCGCAGTGAACTGCATATGGACGGTGCAGTATCCGTTCCAGAGGATGACTTTTGCTTTCTGAAGCTCTTCCGGAGTATTTCCCCCCAAAGGCTCCTCCCTGTTCCAGAGAACGATCTCATCCTTCGGGATACCGAGGGCATAGGCGGAATTTCTGCCGAGATGTTCATCGGGGAAAAAGATGACTTTGTTCCCCTTGTTCAGGGCCCAGGACAACACCTTCTCCGCGTTGGAAGAGGTGCAGACCGAGCCGCCCTTTTCACCGACGAAGGCTTTGATTCGGGCAGAAGAGTTGACATAGGTGATGGGGATAACCGAGGCGTCGCCGATGACTTCTGCCAGATCCTGCCAGGCGTATTCGACCTCATCGATGCTTGCCATATCCGCCATCGGGCAACCGGCCCGGAGGTCGGGGAGAAGGACAACCTGCTCCGGCGAGGTGAGAATATCCGCGGTTTCCGCCATGAAATGAACACCGCAGAAGACGATATACCTGCTTTTCTGCCGGGAGGCCGTGCGGGCGAGTTTCAGGGAATCGCCGACCTGGTCGGCAAATTTATAGACCGCTTCCTGCTGATAGTGATGACCGAGGATTAAAAGGTCATCGCCCAGCTCAATTTTGAGCCGGGCGATCTTTTCAGACAGCGTGTCTTCTTTTTCTTCAAGATATTCAGGCCCGATATCGACCTGTGCTGATGCAGACATTGTATGTTTGTTCCGTTTACTGGCCTGAGACCCCGGTTCAGTTGGTCAATTTAACCCAGCTGGCGCAGGGCCCCTTGTCACCCTCGGTTTCTCCGAAAGTGACGGCATCGCCTTCGTTCAGGACGCCGATTTGCGCGTCTTTCAAGGCGTTTTCATGGAAATAGATTTCCCGTCCGTCGCCGGTGACGATAAAGCCGAACGACTCAGGAGGGGAGACTGTTTTTATAATGCCGGTCAAAACTTCAGGGCCGCTTCCTTCCTGCCCTTTGGAGCTTTGTCTCTTTTTGCGCTGCATCTCTTTAAGCTGCTGGCCAAGGTTGTCGAAAGCTTTTACCAGGAGCGGTTTAACCGCGTCCCCTTTGCGTTTGACGATCAGGGTGTCGTTGGGGACAGTGGCAATAAGTCTGACTTCGTAACCACCCTCTTTGTGACTGGTGGTGGCTTCAACTGCTACCCGCAGGTTATGAACCAGTCCCGGATGGTGACGGTCCAGACGATCTTTTTCAACATCGATTTTGGTCTGCCATGAATTGCGAATGTCAACATGACGTCCTTCAACCTGAAGTTCCATGCACAACACCTCCGTATAGAAGTTAGTGAACAGGCTCTATACTGCAGCCGGACGGCTTCAATGAACCTGTCTGTATAATACCATAAAAAAAGGGGAGTAAAATACAACAGTTCAGATAATTATTCAATAAACAATATGTGGTGATAAATTGGACGGTAATACATTGTCTTGTGCTGGAACTTTTCTCGGGAAACAGGGGGTTTGACGATTTGTCGGGAATGTGTTTATTGGTACTGGTTATCAGTTTGTTTGTTCTATCGGATTAAAGATTGCGTAATGTTTCAGGAGTTCACTATATTGGGGTCAGTTATGGGAGATAAAGAGAAGCAGAAGAAACAGAAGAAAAAGGACGAGTGTTGCGAGAAATACATCCGCAAGGGCAGGCATTGCAAGGACTGCCCGATGAAGGGAAAATGCGCTCTGACGGACAAGGATTGAAACAGTGATTGCAAGGTAGGCATATGAATCTAAAGACTTTTTTTTCTAAGACAAATGATCTTGATAGTGAACAGGTCAGGAAGTTCATGGCCGATCATCTGGCTGAGGAGTACGTCCTGCTGGATGTGAGGCAGCCAAAGGAATACGAGGCGGAGCATCTCCCGGGAGCGGTTCTGGCCCCGATGAAAGAATTGGCGGAGAAGCTGAAAGAACTGGATCCGCAAAAGCCGGTTATTGTTTACTGCGCTTCCGGCGGGAGAAGCACCATCGCGGCAAGGTTTCTCAGCGGCAAAGGGTTTCAGGAAGTGTATAATCTGTCCGGCGGGATCAAGAAATGGTTCGGCCGCAAGGCAACCGGGCCTGAAATTCAGGGTCTTGAACTTCTTGACAGTGACGGGGATTATCAAAGCGGGATTGTCCTTGCCTATGCCCTTGAAGACGGGTTGCAGAAGTTTTACGCGAGGCTGGCAGCACTCGCCGAAGGAGCGGAAGAGGCGCGGCTTTTAGAGAGGCTGGCCGGATTTGAAGACAAACACAAGGCGTGGCTGATGGAGGAGTACCGGCATCTGGTCGAAGACCGTTCTGCGATTCCGGAGATCGGCATCCTCGATGACACCATGGAGGGGGGGCGGTCAGTTTCCCAGTTTCTGGCCCGGGTCAGGCCGGAGTTTCTGACTCTGGAACACATTTTTGAGTTGGCCATGATGTTTGAAACTCAGGCGATGGACCTCTACAGCCGGCTGGCCCATCAGGCGTCAGAACCAACGGTGAAAGATCTCTTTTACCGTCTTATCGAAGAGGAAAACATGCATCTCGGTTTTCTGGAGAAGGAATACAACCGGTTGATGGTATAGGGAGAATGTGATGAAGATCGGCATGGTAGGTCTTGGCCGGATGGGGATGAATATGGCCCGCCGACTCATACAGGGTGGGCATGAGGTTGTCGCCTATAACCGGTCGCCGGACAAGATTGACGAGCTTGCCCGGGAAGGCGGGATCGGTTCCGCTTCGCTCGCGGATCTCGTAGGCAAGCTGGAAGGGCGCCGGGTGGTGTGGCTTATGCTGCCGGCAGGGCGCACTGTGGACGACCATGTCGAACAGCTGCGAGAGCTGCTTGACCCGGAGGATATCATTATTGAAGGTGGCAACTCTTTCTATAAAGACGACATCAGAAGGGCGGATTTTCTCGCCGGGCCGGGAATCCACTATGTGGATGCCGGAGTGAGCGGGGGGATCTGGGGCCTTGAAGTCGGCTATTGCACCATGGTTGGCGGCAGAAAGGCCGACTTCGAATACCTGGAACCGATCTTTAAAACTCTGGCTCCGGAAAACGGCTATATGTACTGCGGGCCGGTGGGAGCCGGACATTTCGTCAAAATGATCCACAACGGCATCGAGTACGGAATGATGCAGGCCTACGGGGAAGGTTTTGCGATCCTCGAAGCCTCTCCCTATGGTGTGGAGATGGATTACTCCGAGCTGGCAAAACTCTGGAACAGGGGGAGTGTGATCCGTTCCTGGTTGCTCGAACTTCTTGAAGATGCCTTTGCCAGGGACCCCGAACTTGCCGATCTGAAGGGCTATGTCGACGATTCCGGCGAGGGGCGCTGGACCGTCCAGCAGGCCGTGGAGACAGGGGTTTCGGCCCCGGTCATCACCAGCGCCCTGTTCAGACGTTTTGAATCCAGGCAGCCCGATGCCTTCGAGAACAAGGTGCTGGCCGCCCTGCGTAGAGAGTTCGGGGGGCACGCGGTGAAGAAAGCCTGAGATGAAAGAACAAATAAAACCACACAGAATTCTGATTGTTGATGACACGCCTGTGAACCTTGACGTTCTGCGGGTGATCCTTACCGGACAGGGCTACCAGGTGACTTCCGCCGCCAATGGCATCGCCTCTCTTGAATCAGTTCGCTCGGATCCCCCCGATCTCATCCTGCTCGATATCATGATGCCGGAAATGAGCGGCTATGAAGTGTGTCGCATCCTGAAATCCGATGAACGAACCTCCCGGATCCCGGTTATTTTTATCAGTGCTTTATCGGAGATCAAGGATATCGTCATGGCCTTTGAGGCAGGGGGGGTTGACTATATTATCAAGCCCTTCAAGATGGAAGAGGTGCTGGCCAGGGTGAACACCCAACTGGAACTGCTTGAGGCTGTCCGTGAGAAGGAAGAGTCGCATCTTCTGCTGCAAACCATTTTTGACAGTATTGAGAACACCATTGTCACAGTTGATGATCAGCTGCAGATTATCAATACCAACAGGCCCTTGGACAAGATCTGTCCCGGGATGTCGGGAGATAGGGTGTCATTCCAGGAAAGGATCGGGAGAGGCACCGTTGCCTGTGTGCAGCCGTTGCTGCAGACGCTTGAAACCCGAAAACCGGTCAAAGAATACCGGGTCAAGTGTAATTGTGAAGGGGGAGCGGAAAGGACCCTGGTCCTGAACACTGCTCCGTTGATCAGAAAACAGAATGAGCTTGGCGGGGCGGTTCTCGTAATCAGGGATGTCACTCGCCTGGTAGAACTTGAAAACACCCTTCTGAGCAAGCACAGCTACCACAATATTATCGGCAAATCCGAGAAAATGCGGAAGATCTATGATCTTCTTGAACGGACTGCCGAGCTGGATGTCAATGTCCTCATCTGTGGCGCCAACGGTACGGGAAAGGAATTGATCGCCGATGCAATCCACTATGCCGGGAACCGATCCGCCCATCCTCTGATAAAAGTCAACTGTGCGGCCCTCTCTGAGAATCTTCTGGAAAGTGAACTTTTCGGACACGTTCGCGGTTCTTTTACCGGAGCGGTAAAGGACAGGGTCGGGCGGATCCAGGCGGCTGAGGGCGGCACCCTGTTTCTGGATGAAATTGGAGACACTTCTCCCCTTTTTCAAGCCAAACTGCTGCGTTTTCTTGAGCACAGGGAGTTTGAGGTGGTAGGGGATTCCGAGACCCGGAAGGCGGATGTAAGAGTTATTGCGGCCACCAATCAGGATTTATCAGCGAAGGTCGGAGAGAAGAGATTCCGCGAGGATCTCTTTTACCGGCTGAAAGGTCTCATGATCCAGCTGCCTCCCCTCAGAGAGCGGGTCGAGGACATTCCCCTGCTGGCCAGTCATTTCATAGGGGTATTCCGGGAGGCACTGAAAAAGAACATTGAAGGAATGGATGAAAATGTCCGGAAGATCTTTCTTGAATACCACTGGCCGGGCAATGTCCGCGAGCTGAAAAGTACATTGCATTATGCCTGTGCGCTCTGCGACGGTGAACTGATCCGGCAACAACATCTCCCGGAAGAATTGTTGTCGGAAAGCGCGACTCTCCGGCACTTTATGAAGCATGAGGATCCTCCGGGCTCCACCCGGGGCACCGGTCCCGAGAAAGAAACAATCTGTGCAACGCTTGAAAGCACGGACTGGAACAAGGCCAAAACGGCCAGGCTCCTCGGGATAAGTCGTGCGACACTGTATACCAAAATACTCAAGTATGGCATCGGGGAGAAGACCGGTGACGGTCCGCATGCCGAATAATCCTGCACCCCGGGTTGCAAGTCCTGCAGTCGCAATTCCATGAAGTCATGCTCTGCCCTCAGGAATCCATAAACTGAAGCACATACTGCCTAGTGTCACGTCAACTCTGAACCGTCACATCTTTCCCGTCGTTTTTCGCGCCTCCTGCGTTACGTGTTGGGTTACATAGCGCTGCTATGCAACCCAACACGTGCCTTGCCGGCACAAAAAATGCCGGAGAAATATTATGACATTTCATCCTTGACGCGACACTAGGATACCTCTGGTGCCCATATCGCAACATCAGATCCGGGCTGGTGTTTAGACACTTGTGGGTATACAGATGCGTCGAGTGCTCCTGTCGCTTGTCACTTCTGCACGCCTTCAGACCTTCCTGCAAATCTATAAGAGCCTGGTATGAAGAGCTTTATTTTATTCCGGGATTGTTGGCACGGATATTGATAATAGATAAACCGGTTAACCTTGGTCCGATTTGCAATGAGTCGTTTCTCCACATCAATGACTTTATGATTTTGCACCTGTTTTCTCGCAATTACTGGAAATAATTCTGATGCCTTAACATGCAGATAACCGATTGGCGATTTGACCGGTACAATGTGCCGTCACCGGGGTCCCCGCCAAAAGAGTATCGTTTCTCTTCCGCAAAATATCGCATAATCCCCTGATATCCAAGCAGCTTGAAGGCGCTGAACATTTGTTGTGTTTGCATCAGGGTTGTGTTAGAGATGTTGGGGTTTGTTGACAATTTAGAGTGATTTATTAGGATTTGACAAAAGATATTGTAAGCAAGCATGACCTGATTCTGCAGGAGATGGCCGCCATCATCTGTTGACTGGTTCGTGAGACCGGCGTTTTGTAAAGCTGACATGAGACTGCAAACAGGCTCGTGAGAGAACGGCTGGAGGCTTGCTGTTTTACCTTATGAATAAATTTGAAATTACAGGCGTTTGGCCCAGTTAATCCCATGTTTGTTTCAAAACTCACACTTGTAATCTATGCCTCGCCCTTGCTGGTGATTTTTCTGCTTTATGCAGGAGCCAAGCTCAGGAAGCACCGGAAGAGTCTTGCCGAACAGAAGGCCTCGATCGAAGCGGGTCTTACCGAGCCTTCCTCAATGTGGCCGGTGATTAATCACAACCGGTGCATTGGTTGCGGTTCATGCGCGGCCGCTTGCCCCGAGCAGAGGGCCCATGCTGTTCTGGGCATCATTAACGGTAAATCCCACCTGGTCGGTCCGGCCTATTGCATTGGTCATGGCGCCTGTGCGGTGGTATGTCCGCGGAACGCGATCACCCTTGTTTACGGCACCAGGAACCGGGGAGTTGATATTCCCAAAATTGACGAGAATCTCGAGTCAAACGTGCAGGGGCTTTTCATTGCCGGGGAGCTTGGCGGGATGGGGCTGATTCACCGGGCATTGGAAAAGGGGGTGGCGGCCATGAGGACGATCAGCAATCTTGATGGGATAGGTCAGGGGGACAGATATGATGTGGCCATCGTTGGTGCCGGTCCGGCAGGGTTTTCCGCAACTCTTTTTGCCAAGGAACATGGTCTGAAATATGTGACCATTGAACAGGAAGACGGTATTGGCGGCGCGGTCTACAAGTATCCAAAAGGGAAAATTGTGATGACCCGCCCAAGTTATCTTCCGGGAATTGGTGAATCGAAGTTTGTTGAGACCACCAAAGAGGAACTTCTGGAGTACTGGAATAGCGCCCGGGAGAAGACCGGAATTCAGATCAATTTCCGTGAAAGTGTCGAAAAGATAACCCCCCTGCAGGATGAGTTCGAGGTGAAAACCAACAGGGAAACGTATCGGACGAGAGCTGTTCTTCTGGCGATCGGCCGGGCCGGAACCCCGCGAAAACTTAATGTTTGCGGTGAAGATGACGGCAAGGTCGTGTACCGCCTGATCGATCCGGATGATCACCGGGGCAAGCATGTGCTGGTGGTGGGCGGCGGGGATAGCGCTTTGGAAGCGGCGACCAGCATCGCCGCCGTGTCCGGCACAACGGTGACTTTGTCCTACAGAAGTGATGCCTTCGGACGCGCCAAGGAGAAAAACAGAATCAAGGTTGAGGAAGCGGAAAAAGCCGGCCGTTTAAAGGTCCTGTTGAGCTCGAACGTCAAGGGCATCACTCCCCCCCACGTAACAATCGAAAAGGGTGGCGAGACAATGGAAATCCAAAATGAAGTGATCATTGTTTGCGCCGGAGGCATTCTGCCCACCGGGTTTTTAAAGGAAATCGGGATTACGATCGAGACCAAGTATGGGACCCCGTAAGCGCCTGGCGCTAATCAATATTGCGGTTGCGCTGATTGTTCTTTGCGGTTTTTCCAGTTCTGATGGGGTGGCGACTTCTCGTGCCGCAGACTCGGGTGTTGAAGAAAAGATTGATCCGAGAATGCTTGAGGTGAAGGCTGCCGCCCGGATCAGGGATTATGAAAAAATGTTTCTCCTGCTGAAACCGATGTCCATTGAAGGTGATCCCGAGGCGATGTACCAGCTGAGCGGTCTTTACCGGACGGGGAAGGGTGTGGAAAAGGATGTTTATCTTGCCTATCAGTGGATGAAAAAATCGGCCGACAAGGGCCACAAAAATGCCATCGCCGGACTTGAGGCAATGGTTAAAAAAGGGTGGGATACGCCGCGACCTGACAGTGGAGCAGCCCCGGGAAAAGATGAACGGGCCTGGTACTTTGCCGAAAGCGACCGCAAAAAAGCGGATCAGGACGAAGGCGGGGACCTCAATCTCTGGCAGGATGGCAGATTGGCCGAGGATGCTTTTCGGTGGGCGGCCCGGAAAGGCCAGCTTGAAAAAGTACGGCAGTATGTTGAGGCGGGGATTGATGTAAATGATGTGGGGGACAACGGGCGGACCGCGCTCATGGAAGCGGCGAGTTTTGCCCATGCCGAAGTTGTTCTATACCTTCTGCAGAAAGAGGCGCGCCACGATATGCGAGACCGGTATGGCAATGATGCTTTGCTGGCTCTGATCCATGGCGGTAAAGCCGAGAAACTTGCAGAAACATTGACTCATCTAATAAATTATGGCGCCGATCCGGAAAGTCTCGATGCCAACGGCAATACCCCGCTGCTGGTCGCTACCGGTAAAGGGTTGGATGATGCGGTGAAAATTCTGTTGGCCCGCAAAGTCGCGATCCATACCAGGGATGAAAAGGGCAGGACCGCCGTGCAGCTTGCCGAGATGCGGGGGCATCAAGGGGTCGTTCGTCTTTTGTTGCGACATGGCGCCGTTCTTGAGAAAAAAGCTGAAGACCGCCACAGGTCGCCGGTTATTCTGGCCGAAGATCTGCAGACTCCGCCTGCCGTCAAAAAAATTGCCAGCAAGGACATTCTCCCCACCAAGGGTTGGTCTACCCTGATGGTTGTCTGCTGGCGCGGGAATATCAAGGTTGTTGAGGCTCTGTTGGCTCAAGGAGTCGAGCTTGACTGGCAGGATGAGGAGGGGCATACGGCGCTGAGTCGGGCCGCCTGGCAGGGGCATGACAAGATCGTGGCTCTTTTACTTTCCGCCGGGGCAAAAACCGAGATCAAACAACGAAACGGGATGACGGCTTTGTCTTGGGCCGCGCAGGAAGGGGCGCTGGCGACTGTCCGGCTCCTGATCCAATACGGAGCGGTGGTTAATCTGCGGCATGAAGACGGGAACTCGCCGCTGTTCGCGGCTGTTGCGGGAAAACATCCGCAAACAGCGGCTGCATTGCTTGCTGCCGGGGCCAAGGCCAATATCAAGAACAAGGATGGTTTGACGCCATTGTTGCTTGCCGTACGCGAAGGGCAGGCAGAAACTGTTCAAGCGCTCTTGCAGTCCGGCGCCGATGTCAATACCTCTGGTCCCGGAGAGCAGACAGCTCTCTGGTTTGCCGCAGAAAATGGCAATTCGGAAATCATCAAAATGCTGGTCACCGGAAAAGCCGATGTCGATCTGGCCGATATTGATGGCCAGACTCCGCTGTTTATGGCGGCCGCTGAGGGCTGGAGCGATGTTGTTCAGGAATTGTTGCGTGCCGGGGCATCGGTGAGCAAAGCGAGCAAACTTGGAAATACGCCGCTGATGGCGGCTGCCATGAACGGGCATCACCAGGTGGTTAAGCTGCTGGTCGGAGAATATCCTGATGTTGACCTGAAAAATCTGCATGGTGATACCGCTTTGATGCTCGCGGTGGCGGCCGGGCATGTTGCAACGGCAGAGGCCCTTCTTGCGGCCGGGGCAGGGCCTTACAAAAAGAATATGAAGAAGGAGTCGGCCCGGCAGCTGGCGGAGGGGAACAAGGAGATGCTTGCCGTTATTGAAAAGCATGGAGTAGGCAGTACGCTGCGTAAAGTCTTCAGTTTGCCGGCAAAATAGATGCAGGGTGGAGAGAGCTATGCAAAGACAGAACAAACAGCCCGCGGGAAAAGAAAAAATTTCACCGACTAAAGTGGGTTCTGGCAAATCCGGAGAGCATCTTCCCAGGGCCTCGGCGGCGAAGTCCGGAGCCAAAAAGAAGCTGGTCGTCTCGCTCAACGACGCGAATCTTTCCCGCTTGCTGATGCATGATGACGTCGATCTTCTTGAGCGTACGCAAGCCGAGGACAGAGAGAATTTCGCAGAACTGCTTGATGGCGCATTTTCCGACCAGAGCCACTCAGACCCTGCCCAACCCGGCATAAAAAAACAAGGAAAAATACAAAAGGTCAGGCGCTCTCCCCGGGGGCTCCTGCGAGCCGATCAGCCTTTGCTTCCGGAAGACCCGGCAACACCCCCGGCTGATCAGTCCTCAAGCTGGGCCGATCAAACCATCAGCTGGGCTGATCAGACCCTGAGTGTTGCCGCTGCCATGTTCCGGCCGGCAAAAGTGAAAACAAAAAACCGAACCGGGCAGACAGGGATTCCCAAGGCTCGGGGAACGGGTCGGGTGAGACCCCCTGAAAACCTGGGCGACCAGACTTTGATTCTGGCCGACCAGACTTTGAGAATAGTCACTTCTGCGCTCCGGCCGGCAAAAGAGAAGAAATCAGGCCACAGGGGGAATGGCGAACCTGGGAGGCGAACCGATCCGCCCGGGAACCGGGAAGGGGTTGAGAGAAGTCAGGTAAAGCGGGTCAAGAGTCAGCAGGGTGAGCGATCAGAAAGTCGGGTTGAGCGATCTGCAGACCAGGCCAATCAGACCACCAGCTGGGCCGATAAGACCATGAAAGTGGCTGCTTCCATGTTCCGTCCGGCAAAAGGGAAGGCGAAGGATCCCGCCGATCAGACTCTGGGGGTGGTAGCTTCCATCTTCAGGCCGGTAAAAGAGGTCAAACTTGACGCAAATGAGGACCTTTATTTTGGCAGGAAAGGGCGGGTTAATATCGATTATTCCGTTATGCAGGCGGCGGCCACTACCAAGTATTCACTGCTTGCTTTCTTTTTCTGCGTGGGGGTTGTCTTAGGTCTGGGCTGGCTGGTGCGGGGTGAGGAACTGTTAAGTGCGGAAAGCGGTCTGGGATATATTTTTGGCATTATCGGCGGGACCATGATGCTGGTGCTGGTTTTCTATCCATTGCGCAAAAAAAACTCCCGCCTGAAATTTCTCGGCCCGGTTAAGTTCTGGTTCTACCTCCATATGATCTTCGGCACACTGGGGCCGGCCTTTGTTCTTTTTCATGCGAATTTCAGCGTCGGTTCCTTCAATAGTCAGGTTGCTCTGACTTTTACCATGCTGGTGGCAGCGAGCGGGTTTTTTCATATGTATATCTACACCAGGGTTCATTACCGGTTGCACGGAAAGAAGATCACCTTGCAGGAGCTGCAGAAAAAAACCGAGGTGAACCGTTCCAGCCTGAACCATATATTCACATATGCGCCGAAACTCAAACAGCGGTTGCACCAATTTGAAGAAGAGGTTCTTGCCCCGCCCCATAGCGTGCTGGAGAGCATCCTCCGGGTCCTGACCATCGGTCTCAGGACCAGATTGAATTACCTGATTATCATCAGGGGGTTGAAGCGCGGTCTGAAAATAGTATTTGAAAGGGCCGGGTGGCCGGAAAGCGAGATGGAGGGGCAGCATCAATCCAATATGAAAATTGTCAGGGATCATATGAAGGCCATTCTCAAAATCGTTGAGCTTTCCTTTTATGAAAGGCTGTTTGCCCAGTGGTACCTGTTTCATGGCCCGTTGTTTTTTATGCTGATTTTTGTGGCAATCATCCATGTGATTGCTGTGCACATGTACTGATTCGAAATGTTGGCTATTGTAATGAACGCTATGATGAATCAAGTAAAGATCGCTGTTCGCAGTGCTGTTTTTTTATGGCTGGTTTTCCTTGCGTGTTGCGGGAGCGCCTATGGAAATGAGGGGCAGGTGACCGCAGGTGAATCAGCGGAGCCGTCTGCCAGGGAGACCATTGAAAAGGTAGTGATGCCGGGGGAGGTTATTGAAGGGCACGCTAAATATGAACTGGTCTGTAAAAGCTGTCATCTGGCGTTTAAAAAAGGTTCCCAGGCCGGACTCTGTCTGGACTGCCATAAGAAAGTTGCCGAGGATGTGAAACAGGGCAAAGGATTTCACGGGATCAGTAAAACGGTGAAGGATGTCGAGTGCAGGAAATGCCACTCCGAGCATCTGGGCAGGACGGCCGATATCGTCAGATTGAACCGGGATATGTTTGATCACCGGGAGACGGATTTTCCAATCAGGGAAAATCATCAGACCTTGAATTGTGTGCGATGCCATAAGCCTGAGCCAAAGGTTAAATATCGTGATGCGCCGAGCGAGTGCATCGAGTGCCACAAAGAGGACGAGCCTCATCGCGGCAGGCTTGGCAAGAAATGCGGCGATTGTCACCGGGAAGCGACCTGGAAGAAGTATGTCTACGACCATAACAAGACTAAGTTCCCGTTACTGGGCAAGCACGAAAAGGTATCCTGCGCCCTTTGTCATCCCCGCCAGATCTGGGAGAAGATCCCGATGGACTGTTATTCCTGCCATCGGATCAACGATGTGCATGGAAAAAGGTATGGTACCCAATGCGATAAATGTCATACCCCCGTGGAATGGAAGAAGCCGAAGTATGACCATAACAGTAAGGAATCGAAGTTTCATCTGACCGGAAAGCATGAAAAGCTTAAATGCGATCAGTGTCACAAGGAAGGACCGCTGATCCGGGATGAGAAGGACAAATTGGGACATGAATGTGTCCGGTGCCATAAGCTTGATGACCCCCATAAGGGCAAATTTGACACGAAATGTGATAAATGCCATAGCCCCAAAGGTTGGCTGGAGAAGATTATTTATGATCACAACCGCAAAGACTCAAAGTTTCCTCTGAAGGACAAGCACAAGGAACTCAAATGCAATAAATGCCACATCCGGCCGGTTGCCGAACAGAAACCGGGGACCCTCTGTTACGATTGCCACCTGCTTGACGACAGTCATCATCTTGTTTTCGGAAATAAATGCGAGACTTGCCATGCGCCGACCGAGTGGAAGAAGCACAAGTATGATCACAATAAAAAGGAATCGAAGTTTTTATTGAAAGAAAAACATGAAAAACTCAAATGCAGCCAATGCCACACCACGCCGGTCACCAAGGAGCAGAAACCGTCGATTGCCTGCTTTGACTGCCACCGGGACCACGATGTCCACAAGGGGAAGCTCGAGAAATATTGCGACAAGTGTCACACCCCGAAAGGGTGGCGGGTCGATGTGTTTTTTGATCACGACCTGACAAGCTTTCCGCTCATCGGCATGCACGGGGTTGCCACCTGCGAGAATTGTCATCCTGATAATGTGTATATCACCGACAAGAGAAAAACCTGTTTCGACTGCCATAAGGAAGATGATCGCCACAAGCAGCATCTTGGGAAAAACTGCCGGCAATGTCATAACCCCAATGGCTGGGAACTCTGGAATTTTGAACATGACAGGAAAAAATTTGAACTGATCGGCGCGCACCAGGGGCTCGACTGTATGTTGTGCCACATCAAGGCGGTGGAAAAAGAGATCAAACAGGACACCTCATGTTACAGCTGCCACCAGATCGATGACCCGCACCGTGGGGGGTTCGGGTTGATCTGCGAAAGGTGCCATACACCGGTTTCGTTCAAGGACATTAAAATACAGAGATGATGCCGCAGGTTCTGTTGGTCTGATAATGAAGGGGAAGGGAAATGATAATGAAATGGTCGTTCGGCAGGGGCGTATTGCACGCTCTGGCTCTCCTGGTGTTTGTGCTTGCTGTTTTTGCTTCCAACGTCGGGGCGGAGCAGGTTGAGTTTGAATTCGATCATCTTGCGACCGGGTTTGATCTTTCCGGCGCCCACGCCAGGCTAAAGTGCGAACAATGTCATGTGCGGGGCGTTCTGTCGGGGACGCCGAAGCTCTGCAATCAATGCCACAGTCTCGGCAGTGAGGTGTCCGCTTCAACCAAGTCGCCCTACCACCTCCCGACCGAGGCACAGTGCGGGGAATGTCACACCGATGTGAGCTGGTTTGTCGGCGTCGATTTCAGCCATTCGGCTGATGTGGTCGGGCGTTGCATGTTGTGCCATAACGGGGTGAGGCTCCCCGGCAAGAACGCCGGACATCTTCCCACCACTAATCACTGTGAAGGCTGCCATTCGCCGCAATCCACATGGGATCATGTCCTAAAGGTCGATCACGCCGAGCTGAACAGCTCGGTCTGCCTGAATTGCCATAACGGGGTTAAGCCGCAAACCCATCCCAACACCACTAATTTATGCGACTCCTGCCACCTGACCACTGCCTGGCTGCCACTCAGCAGGCTTGACCACGACGAGCTGATCAATCCCTCCTGTGTCTCGTGTCACGATGGGGTGAATGAGCGAGGCAAGGAAGCCGGTCACCTGGTGACAAGCGGTGAATGTTCCGGCTGCCATTCAACGGTCGCCTGGGTTCCGGCCAATCTGGTGTATCACACTTTTGTGCTCGCCTGCTTTGATTGTCATAACAACATTGATGAAATCGGCAAGGGGGTGTCGCATCCCGTGACCGGCAATACGTGTGAAGATTGCCATTATGTCTCCACCTGGACAGCGATCACCCCGGACGCGCCGCTCCAGAGTTCTCTTGCCATGAAAGCGGTTGCAGCCGCAGCCCCGCCCGTGATCAGCGCTTCCTTGAGATCCGTGGCGACAATGGCGGTTGCTGCAGGTTCAAGCCCCCTCGCCATTCAATCGGCAACCACCGTTGATCATCTTGATGTTTCAGGGACGTGTGCCGACTGTCATGGCCGCGGGGACGCTAAAGGGAGACCGGTATCCCACCTCGGGAGTACCGACAAATGTGACAGCTGTCATATAACTTCAGCCTGGAAACCGGCGGTTGTCGATCACCAGGAAACCGATGGTGAATGTATTTCGTGTCATGATGGAGCAAAAGCTCAGGGCATGGGGAGTAATCACCCCGACCGCAATGATTCCTGTGGCTTATGTCATGCGACTTCCGCCTGGACACCTGCCGGGGAGGTTGCACCGGCCCTTGCCACTGATAGCAGGGTGGCGCTGGCGGCCTTTGATCATTCGCGGATCTCCGGGACCTGCATTGCCTGCCATAACGGGATTGCGGCACCAGGCAAAAACGCTACCCATCTTCGAGCAACGAATGTTTGTGATTCCTGCCATTCCGACAACACCTGGAAACCGGCAGTGACGGTTGACCATTTCGAAGTGTCCGGCGCCTGCGTCGGTTGCCATAACAGCGGAGGTGCGGCGTCCGCCAAGACACCCGCCCATCTCCGCAGTACGGACAACTGTGACAGCTGCCACAATACTCAAACCTGGACCACGGTGACCGTTGTTGATCATCTGGAGGTCAACGGGAGTTGTGCAAACTGCCATAACGGAATCAATGCCGGGGGAAGGTCTCCGACCCATATCAGAACCGGCGGCGAGTGCGATAACTGCCATGTCACGAATGCCTGGAAACCGGCGGTCATGGACCATATGTCGATTTCCGATCCGTGCTTCAATTGCCACAATGCAGCGATGGCCGGAGGTAAACCGTCGGCCCATATTCCCAGCACAAATCATTGCGACGGCTGCCATACCACGAATGCCTGGATCCCGGCCCGCACGGACCACGATGAATTGGCGGGGGCGCCTTCTTGTGCCACCTGCCATAGTGCGGTCATGCCTCACTATTCAGGTGACTGTCGGCAGTGCCATTCAGCTTCCCCGGCAACCTGGAGAGTCAACCGTTACTCACATAACGGCGGCAATCATCCCGACAGCACATGCAGCAGCTGTCACCTCGGCAACAGCAGTCAAACGTTGCCGGTCACCGGGCAGCCTTGTGTGGGGTGCCATGCGCCTGCGGACCATCCGGAGGGAGACGATGATCATGATGACCATCACTGAAAGTAAAGCACATGCCGTTCTGATCGCCGCGTTTCTCTGGCTGGCAATCGGCACCCAATTCGCGCAGGCCCAGACCAGCAGAAACGAAGTCCTGGATGAGGTGGTCATTGTCGACAGGTCGGAATGTGCCGTGATCCGGGTGAAGTTTAATCTGCCGGTGAAATACAAAAATCATTTTCCGGAAACTGCGGGCAAAGAACTCCGGGTTTATCTCGCGCCGGTCGCGGTGACTGCAGAAGAGCGTCAGCAGGTGGTCCGCAGCGAATATTTTTCCCCGCCGGATTCGGATATCGTTGAGATTGCGGAAATCATTTATGAGGGCAGGGATGTGGTGGAACCGTATCTGACCCTCCTCTTCGCGCATCCAATGAAGTTTTCGGTGAAACAGGGAGATGATTTCAGGAGCGTGATCATCTCCGTGTACCTGCCCGAGGCAAAAAACGGATGTATGCCATAGCATCCGAATGACCATGAGCACCCAGAACCTTTGAGATCTTGATGAATCCGTAAAAAGCCGTATACGTCCAGATCGGAAAACGATAAATCAACGAGTTATATGACATTGCCCGTTCGTCTCGTAGTTTTTTACGAGACCGACAAATCTTAAACCTGATCGGTCGAGCCTGTGAGGTTGCGGCTCAGACCGGCGAGGACCGGAAAAATGAAGATATTACGTTGCCTGAAAATGATTGTCTGTCTGATCACGGCCTTGGCTCTCAGTTTTTCACTGAACCTTGAAGCCGCAGAAAGATCCATCGATACCGTTGACCTTGCAGACCTTCCCGATGCTCAGGAAGTCCGGGTCGATTTCAACCGGCCTCTCCAGTATCTGTCGCACTCGCCACTGAACAGCTCCCGGATTGTACAGGTCAGATTCAGGCCGGTTGACCGGGAGATCGAAAGTTCCCGGGAAGTTGAGGAATTCAACTGGCAGGCAACCGATAACAGTCCTTTGCAGGAAATGGTTCTCGAAAAAGATGAGGTTTCGGAGTTGAAGCTGACCCTGCGCTTTTCAAGAAAAGTGGATTTTGAGGTGAAAAGTGGTGACGACTTGAGGCGTTTTGCCGTCAGAGTCTTTAAGCCGGTGGCTGAATATTCTGAAAAAGTTGCGACAACCGCTGCGGCGCCGATTATGCCCGGCGCCGGAGCAGTCGGAGGAGTGGCAGGGGTGAATCTCGATTACCCCTATACCATAACCCTGAAAACGTCTGAAAAACCTTTTGGGAAGATTTCAATTGCCGCGACACCTGAACTGGAAAAATATCGGGTCTATGCCACGGAATTGGAGAAAAAAGGGAAAACCGTCTATCGAATCCGGGTCGGTTTTTTCCCTGATCAGGAATCGGCCGAAGCGATTGTCGGGAGCATCCGTAAAGTGTTTGCGACCGCCTGGATCTCGAAGGTTTCGAAAAGAGAAAGGCTGCAGTCCCACAACGGTATCATTGAACTGCAATACCCGAAATCCGCTGCGGGCTCCGGGGAGGTTGAGACCACCGGAAAGCAGGGATTGCCGGAGACTTCCGGCGCGTCGTTTTTCGGCGGGATTGATCTCCGTCACCCCTATGCCATCAATCTGGAATCAGCGGACGAATATCGCCGGTTTGCCCTCACCATTGAATCCGATCCGGCAGATTCCAAGGTTGCCGACAAGACCGAGGAGATCCTGGGCCCCCGGTGGACTGTGAAATTACGCCGCAAAGTCCATTATGACACGGTCGGCACCGGTTCCGAGCGGAGGGTCGTCGTCCGGGTCAGACCCGGGGATGAGGAGGACCTGCAGCGAAGCCTTACCGAACAGCAGATGGTGGATGAAATTGTCAGGAAGTTGCAATTGAAACCCGGGGTTTTTCAAAACTACCGTCTCTATACATCTAAAATTAAGACCGATGACGGCAAAGTGTGGAACCGTCTCCGGTTGGGCTTTTTCCCGTCACGCGAGGAGGCGGAGGAAGTTCTGGGCATGCTGAAGAAGAACTTTCCCGATGCCTGGGTTGCCAAGGTTTCCGAGGAAGAGAGGGCGGGCTCGGAGCGTCGTTCGATTGGCACCGCTTCCATGCGGATCACTCCGTTTTTGACCGCGATGGAGCAGATGGACCAAAAAGAAGATCCGCTGCAGGCCCCAAAACTGATGCCTCCTCTATCGCAGCAGCGGGTGCTGACCCTGATGGATGAAGCTGAAAAAGAGATGACCGCCGGAAATTACCGCCGCTCCATTCAGATATATACGAGAATTCTGCAGGATCAGGATCAGCAGGAAAGAAAAAAAGCCCAGGAGCTTCTTGGTCTTGCCCGGGAAAGAAACGGGCAACTCGCCCATGCCAAGGCGGAGTATGAGAAATTCATCCAGATGTATCCGGAGGGCGAGGACACCGAGCGAGTGAAGCAGCGTCTGGTAGGGCTTCTTACGGCGCGCGCCACGCCTCCCAAAGTGGAAATGAAAAAACAATCCTCCCGGGACAGGATGGAGGTGTTCGGCAGTCTGTCGCAATATTACTATTATGATGAACTGAACCCCGAAACGGGTGTGAAAACCGTGACCCGGTCATCACTTTCCAGTGATCTGGTCTTTAACGTCAGAAAGAGGGCGGCGAACATTGAGTCGCGGACCCTTTTTGTCGGCGGTTATGAAGCCGATGGAACTTCCGGGGACAATATTACCAGGATCAATACCTTTTATATCGACGCGGATAACAAAAGAACGGTTTCCGGCAGATTCGGCAGGCAGTCAAGAAGCACCGGCGGGGTCCTTGGCCGTTTTGACGGAGGGCTTTTAACGTATAAGTTCGCTTCAAAGATGAAGGCGAACCTTGTGGGAGGCTTTCCCGTTGCCTCCGACAGTCTTGATCAATTTGCAACGGACAAATATTTTTACGGTCTCAGTTTTGACATCGGGCCTTATGCCAACTACTGGAATCTCAGCACCTTTATTATCAATCAGGAGGATAATGGCTTTACCGAACGACAGGCGGCAGGTGGTGAAATCCGCTTTTTTCATCCCCGGGCATCGTTTTTCGCCCTGGCTGATTACGATCTCTATTTTGACGAATTAAATACCGCGCTCATTAACGGCAATATCAATCTGCCCAATAAGATCATCATCAACCTGGCGGCGGATTATCGCAACAGTCCGATCCTGTTGCCGAATAACGCCTTGAGTGCCTTTCTGGGCAGGAATCTGCTCCCCGATCCCGCAGACCTTACCCGGACCGTAACGGTGACAACCCTTGATGATCTGAGATTGTACCTGACCGAAGATGAGATTCGCGAGATTGCGAGAGCGGCAACCTACAAGACCAGTTCCTATATGCTGGGTCTTGTAAAGCCGGTCAGCAAAAAACTGCAGGTCGGTCTGGATGCGACTGCGACAAAAATTTACGCCTCCGACGATTTTTCGACCTCCATGGCCGAACTGGTTCCTGGAGACAACTCAACCACCCCTGTGACCCCACCCTCCGCACTCACTATCAATACAGCAACCATCCAGGAGGAAAAACCTTTTGAATATGCGTACACTCTGCAGTTCATCGGCAGCAGCCTGGTAAAGGAGGGTGATATCGCCATTCTTTCAGGCACCTATCACGACCGGAATGAGCAGGAAGTGTATACCGTCAATGTCAATACCCGCTACCCCATAAGCCGTTACTGGCGCCTCAACCCCAGAATAAGCGCTTCCTATATCAAAATAAGGGGGCTGGAGAGCAGCCAATTCAGAACCAGGCCGCTGTTAAGGATGGATTACCGGCTCCGGAAACCAAGAATCCATTTCACCATTGAAGCCGGAGGAGAATGGAATGATTTCGATCCGGACGGCTCAACGAACACGACGAACTATTTCGGTTCTCTGGGCTATCGCTATGATTTTTAACCGGTGATCATGATGAAGCTCGGTGCACTTTTTCACTCCCGGGTTTTCACACCGGCGGATACGGTACTGGTGTCCTGTTTGGCAGATTCTATCCGTAGATAAGGGGGCGTGCAGACCAGCCATTCACCCTTCGACAGGCTCAGGGTGAACGGTATTTATCTCTCAAACAGTCTTTCCTTGCACCCTGAGCTTGTCGAAGGGTGGCCCAACTTGGCTTTCATGCCTGAGGTAGTGGATATGAACGCAGATATGTCGTGCCAACCACCATTCAGTATTTGAGACGATTCCCCAATCAGCACACCAGGCAGATTCTTTTTCCTGTTTCGATTCCACCGCATTCATCCAGACACTTATGACAAGACATGTCTGTATAGGTGGCACGCTCTTTTTACATGTCTACACCTCCGGCGACAACGGTGCTTTGCCTAACTGGCTGATATGATGCGTATTGTTTAAATCAGCAACCCTGGCACGATTTTTGGAAGCTTTGTTGCCGCAAAGATTGTTGGATTAATTGACATGTGTCTCTTAATGAAAAGCTGCACGATTCGATCAGGGCTCCCTTCGTCCCGGGAGTGACGCAACATGGCTGCATTATTGTTTCTGCAAAGGCGCTAAGCCAGGCGAAGACCTGGATCCGTTTCTGCACCGGCTCGGAGAACTTAGGGGTGTCTTCGGTTGACGGTTGTATTGAACCACTGCAACTGCAAGGTATTGATCGCCAAAAAAAATTACCACACGTGGACAAATGTGAAAAATTTTTTCTGGGGGAAATGATCAATGAATTTTTGGGGAAAGGAAAATGCTCAAGAGAACCTGTATTGTATTGACGGCCATGTTGTTTGCGCTGGCCGGATTGAACACTGCTCTGGCCTATTATACCGATACGCCTCATAATGAATCAAACGGCATCAGGTGCAACGATTGCCACGTGCATCCCGCCTATGATAATCATGTGCCGGGCAACATTGATGATACCGTCAACAATGTGATCTGTCTAGGGTGTCATGGCCCGGAAGGGACGGCGCCGCAACACACGCTTCATTCCGATCTGGAGATCAACGGCACAGAGACCTGGACGACCCAGTGTATTGATTGTCATGACCCCCATTTTCAGGACAATATCCGTTCCTGGGCAGGTATTGACCCGGATGCCTATCTGGCAACCGGAACGGTGGTCACCACCTTAGCCACAACCTCACCGGAAGCCAATTATCCGGCTGGGAAGACCACGATATCCTATTCCGGATTGTCCGCACTGCCTGACTGGTCAGATCCATCAACCTGGAACGCTAAAGGAGGTCATTCCGATAAAAGCAGTGCCGAGGATGACAGCCGCGGCCTGATACTCATGATCAACTATGAGAACCTCGGAGACACCTATGAAATCATCGCTGCCGATAACTCGACCATCACCCTGAAAGGCCGGCTGCCGACGTCAGACGGCCTGAATTTCGCCATTTTATACGGCCAATCACTGCGCAGCTATATGCTTGACGCCAATGGCAACGGCGAGAAATACATCAAGTCATTCAGCCCCCTGAACAGTACAGGAGCCGACCGCGGCTTTGTCGACAGCTCCACCTCGCAAACACCGTTCGGGATCTGTCAGGTCTGCCACCCACGAACAGTCCTCTACTGGAACAACGACAACTCCGGAAACGGTGCGACCGTTCACGGGCCCAATGCACCATGTATGGTCTGTCATCAGCATACAGCCGGTTTTGCTCCCGGGGCGGATCATGCAAATTTTCTGACCGGTGATGCCAACTGCGTTTCATGTCATACGAGCTTCGAGAAAGCCGAGGCGGGGCACCCAAGCTGCTACAGCTGCCATCCGGTGACCTCCCTGTTTATAAATAATGTAACCGTCAGGGCGGAGAGTGTGACCAATCATGGTGCGCTTGAAGCCTCCCCGGATCACTCGTTTGATGGCGCCGATCGCCTGATTGACGGCAGCGGCAGATATATCCGGGACCAGAACTTCACAAAGGTCACCTGCGTAATTTGTCACGTCGGCAAAGGAGCCAACTGGAAAGATCATGACTCCGACACTCACCCCATCGCAATAACCGCCACCACGGACAACAGTTGTGAAACCTGCCATGTATCGGTAACCGGGCCTTTCAACACCGTAAATGAAGTGCATTTCAACGGCGGAACCGCAGTGGCAAGTTGCACCTTGTGTCACAACCCCGCCGACGGAACATTGATCAGCCTGGCAGCAAACCACACCAGTCCTTCAAGTAACTGCAAAACCTGCCACGGGGGCGGTAAACACAATCCTGCTCCTGATCATCCCTCGGTTTATGAGGGCGGCCAGAACAATATTGTCGAACCCGCCGCGATTCAGGGCGGATGCAGTGCCGCGGCCTGTCATGGTGCTGCGCCGGATATTCCGGCTCGTCACCTGAATCGTAAAACAGTGACCTTCCCGCAGGGGATGACCTGCCAGAGTTGCCATACACCCGGCAGCAAGCTTGACGATGCAACGGTTGCCGCGGCAATTGCTGCCGGTGTCAGCACGGCTGCATCTCCCGAGCCCCCGGCCTGCGCCGACTGCCATGGCGCCCAGACCGAACCGCACGGGTATGTCGATCACGTGGCGCCGGGCTATAACGGGTATCCGCCGATCATGGTCGATGCCGAGTGCCTGCCCTGCCATGCAGCCTACAGCGACCCGGGGAGCGCGCATATCACGTCATGCGCCACCTGTCATGCGAAAGCGCCTGCCATGCGGACCAACCCGGATTTTACGCAGTTTGCCGGTTCGGCCACTTCCTGCAAGGATTGCCATACCCTCACCGGGGTTTCAAACCACGGTAATTCCGCAGCCACGGTCGGTTCGATTCACGACCTTTCTTCCGCCATCTGCCAGAGCTGTCATGACAACATGGCCAACGGCCTGGCGCAGTTGAATCTGCACCTGGGAGGCGGGAACAGCTGCTTGATCTGCCATAACGCCCCGAATACGGTAAACGGGACCAGCGCGACAAACGTTATTTATCGGGCGACCACCCTGATACTTGATCCGACCGATCCCTCGACTCCGCCGGACCCTTCCGACTTGAACGTGCCGGTAACCTGCGAGCAGTGCCATGCATTCAAGGGCGATTACCGGCTGCACGGGATGACGGTGTTCGATACCTACGACGCTCACAATAACACCGTCTATGAAGACAGCCCGAGCCCGGAACCGGCCACCATAAAGAACAAGTGCACAATCTGTCACGCGTCCTTCGGTGTTCCGAATCTGGTGATGGGCCATTTCGCCCTCTCTGCGACAACAACCTATGGTTTCGGGATGAGTTGCCAGAGCTGTCATAACTATGCAGGCGGCAAACTGACCGCTGATATCGATACGGTCATCGACGCCGGTGTCGCTTCATTGAGCACGCCGGCGTCCTGCGCCGATTGTCATGGGGTGCGTATCGACACGGTAACGGACCGACATCCGCCGACCCCGGAAAACGATCATCTGGACGTGGCCGGTAACGGTTATCCTCCGATCACACCTTCTCCGGAGTGTACGGTTTGCCACAACGCTACAATTTCCGAGACCCATCAGTATGACTGCAGGTCCTGCCATGATCTGAATTTGCAGGACCTTGCGGTAACACCCTATGACCTGACCCAATTTAAAGATTCCACAACCACCTGTACCGATTGCCATGATTCCGTTGCCTTCCCGGCCATCAGGAATCACGGCTTGATTGTGGGTGCTGTCGGGGCACGGCACAATATGTACTCAGTCGCCTGTCTGAGCTGTCACGACAATATTGATGACGGAACCGTGCAGCTTAATGGGCACATGGCGACCGGCGACTGTATGGTGTGTCATGGCGCTCCCGACACCGCCAATGGGACCAGCGCCATGGACACTATTGCTGCAGCAGTAGCTCCCGCCGATAATCTCAGCGTAGCGTGCGAGCAGTGCCATGAAGTGAAGGGGGATTATACACTCCACGGAATGAGCGGTGCTGATACAACCGATATTCACAATAACACCGCCTTCGATGCGACTCCCGCACTGACCTGCAGCAGCACTGACTGTCATAGCGCCATGGCGTCGGTTGCGACAGGGCATCTGGCCCTGGCCGCCACCACGACGTATTCAACGGGCATGAATTGTGGCAGTTGCCATTACTATAATCCCGTGGCCACAGTTGAGGTCAATGGGCTGCCCACTGATGTGCTTCTGGGAACGCTTGGAGAGGATAATATTGACGCAGCCATCAATAAAGGTAAAAGTTCAGCAGGCAACTCACTGGCTACTGTCTACTGTGCAGATTGTCATGGCGGTGTCCGTTCGGATGATCATCCGAATGTCGTGCATACTGTCGACGGGAGTGGCGGATATGCGCCAATCACCCCGAACGCCGAATGTACAAATTGCCACAACGGCGATATCGTAGTCGAGGTCCACGCCACCTGTGAGACCTGTCATACCGCCTCAATGACTGGATTAATCACCACCCCCTTGAATCTGGCCCAGTTTGCCGGGTCCACGACATCGTGTACCGACTGCCACAGCGGTGGAACTGTTCCGACCATCAGGAGGCACGGCATAACCGCCGCTGAGGTCGGGACCATTCATAATCTGTCCTCGATCACCTGCCTGGCCTGTCATGACACCATGACCTCCGGTCTGGCGCAGCTCAATGAGCACATGGTCTCCGGCGATTGCCTGAATTGTCATGCTGCCGTAGACACCGCAAACGGCACGAGTAGTGTCGCTGTTATCGAGACCGCTACCGCACCGAAACCAAATCTCCCGGTGACCTGCGAGCAATGTCATGCCGTGAAAGGTGATTACCGGCGGCACGGGCAAACGGTAGCCAACACTGCAGACATTCATAACAATACCGTCTTTGAAGACAGCCCGAGCCAGGAACCAGCCGCAATCGGCAACTGTGCAACCTGTCATCCCTCCTTTGCCGGGCCGAACCTGGTTGTCGGCCACTTCGCCATGTCTTCAACCACGACCTATGGTTCGGGGATGAACTGCCTGAGTTGTCATGATTATACTCAAGGTGTTCTGGCGGGGATGACCCGGGCGAGGGTGGACGCGGCAATCGCCGGAGGCATTGCCGCGAACCCTGCCTCCTGCGCGGATTGCCATACTCCCCGGACTGATCCTCACCCGACCACCCCGCCAAATGATCATCTGGGCGCTGCGAGTAAAGGGTATGCCCCGATTACCGCAAATGGCGAGTGCGTTACCTGTCATAGCGGAACGATCAGTCAGATCCATTCGTACGACTGTGCAAACTGTCATTACACGATCATCCCGTATCTCACCACCGTGCCGTTTGATCTGACCCGCTTTGCCGGTTCGACGACAACTTGTACCGAATGTCATAACCAGGCGGTTTTTCCGTCCATCAAGAGGCATGGCCTGACTGCAGCTTCGGTGGGAGCAAAGCATAATCTATCATCGGCAAACTGCCTGGGTTGCCACAGGGCTATGACCACCGGCGTGGCCCAGCTCAATACCCATATGACAACCGGAGACTGTCTGAAATGCCATGCCGCCGGTGACTCAGGGAGCGCCAGCGCCACTGCGGTTATCAATAGCGCCATTGCCCCGGCAAACAATCTTTCCGTAACCTGTGAAGGGTGTCATGTGGTGAAGGGGAGTTATCGGCTGCACGGTCTGACTGTTGCTGATACAACCGACGCCCATAATAATACCCATAATTTGGCCACAACTCCGTTAACCGAGGTGAATAATCCGAGTTTGGATTGTAAAAGTTGCCATGGCAGCTTTGTCAATACAGACTTGCACACCGTACATATCGCTTTGACCTCAACCACAACCTACACTGCAGGGATGGATTGCCTGAGCTGCCATAACTACAGCCAGGGGGCAAAACTGCCGGAGATGACACAAGCAAAGGTTGACGCCGCCATTAACGCCGGCGCAACGGATCAGAACCCCGTAGAGTGTGCCGGCTGCCACAGCCCGCTGGTCGCGGATCATGGCGGGCATCCTCAACCGGACACCTTTGTCAGGGAGAAAACGGAATGCACCTTCTGTCACGATCCGCAGAGCAACCGCAACTACATCACCAATCTCCATAACCGGAGAGCGGCCGCCAACAGTCTCGAAACCTGCGCGGTTTGTCATGTGAACGGCGGTGATGCACTGGTGGATTACAGCGCCTCCGGAGGTGTCATTATCCCGAATGACAATGTCAATTATGCGGCCCGCACCGGCGGAACCGGCGGTGATTGTCTGACCTGCCATAACGATAGCGGCGACGGCACAAACACGCCGTTCAACCAGACGGATGATTTCACAAACCTGATCACCGGCCAGGCCGCCGGTTCCACCTTCGGCAACTGGACTGAAGCGACCGATGTGAACGGCGCTGCCCAATGGATGATCTGGAGCGGGGCAAGCGACAGCGCCGGGACCGGGCCTGCGAACGGGAACGGAGAATATATCCTTCTTGAGAGTTCCCCGGCTTCGGCTGCCTGTACCGTCGATCCCCGCGGGACCTATATCGAGGCGGAAAATTATGAGAATACGATTGTCCCCGGGACGTATGACTGGTCGGTCGCTTCAAATGTTTCCGGCGCCAACAACGGCCGGTACCTGCGGACAACCACCGGCGGCACCTCTAATACTCCCCAGGGCGCGAGGACCGATTATACCGTGGTTATTCCTGCCGACGGCACTTATCAGATCAGTATGCGTCTGCAGGATGGTGACTGGAATAATACAAGCGGCGACTCCACCATGTGGGGGGTTGATAACACGCTGGTTGGAATCATCACCGAAACACCAGTAGGCGCCTGGACCTGGACCAGCAATCGACAAGCGGGCAGCAATCAGGTATTCCTCTCCGCCGGCACCCATACCATCAACCTCTGGCCGAGGGAGAAGGACCAGTTGACCGATGCGTTCATCATCTGGGACATTTCAAATGCCGCGCCGGTGAGTGAACGGAATACCAGCATCGCAATCCCTAACGGAATTACGGTAATTGACCCGACCAACTGCGGCGGCAGCGGCGACCTTGACGCAACGAACGGCAGTGACCTGCTGGCCGCCGGGACTGTCCAGTATCTGGTGAGCAATACCTTTGATGCCTCGCTCTATGATTCGCTGTCGATCAGCTTCAGCTACAACATGAATATTGCCGATAACGATGATGCGGTCCTCTCGGCTGCAGCATGGGACGGCACGACCTGGCGGTCGACGGACATCCATACCGGAAGCACGGGAGATGTCTGGCAGAGCACCGGCCCCATCGATTTCATCGGCTATGCTGATCCGGAAGTGTATACCAATGGTGACTTCAAGATCAGAATTCAATATCGGGTCGGCACCGGCGTCCTGTACCAGAATGATGTGGCCATTGACAATATCGTGATTTCCGGCGACCTGAAATCAGTCGGCGACGGCAGCAGATACCATCCGGCGATTATCCACAATACCATCACCGACGGCACCGGCTACTGCTCAACCACCTGTCATACGGAGCCCAACATCATTACCGGCACTCACAAGGTGGTCGGCGGGGTTGATTCCCCAGACTGTGGGAAATGCCATCAGAGTGCGGATGCAGCCGTTATTCAGGCAATATACGACGGTTCCGACAACGGGGCGATTCAGGCCTGTGTGGACTGCCACAGCGGTTACACCGGAAATTTTGCCGCTTCCCACACCGTGATCGGCGACACCCACCCAACAAGGGTGCTGTCTGAGGCGGTCTGTTCAACGGCATTCTGCCACCCCGGCAACGTGCAGACGCAGGTTCATGGCAACACCTGCGACCTCTGCCATGTCTATGTCGCTGCCAATAACGGCACTTTGCGGGGATCAGCTTTAAACCATATCGTCGGTACGCCAAGCGCCTGTTCCCAATGTCATATCGGGAGAGACAGCGACCATCGCGGTGAGCACGACAATGCCCTGTATGAAGACAACCCGACCCAGGAGAACACGGTCGCTTTTAATAATGTTTCCGGGCAGTGCGATTCCTGTCACTCCTTTATGGGATATAACGGCACGGGGTATGCCAATATCAGCACCGCCCATGTCGGGCTGGTGATTGCATCCAAGGATTTAACCGGTGGTGAAAACAACGAAGCTGCCGGCAGTGTGATGACCTGCGCCACCTGTCATCTGAGCGCGAATCAACTGGTTGTCGATGCCATTGCCAACGGCAGAAGTTCGACCGCTTCTCCAGATAATGCATCCTGTGCCGATTGTCACGGGGTCCGCGCTCTGCCCCATGGCGGTCATGATTCCACCCATTTCAGTTCCTACGGCAACTGCAACAGCTGCCATTTCGAAACTAACGTAACCGCCGGAATTCACGCCAATCAGTGTCTGCTTTGCCATGACAATCCTTTGGGCGGCGACGAAACCACCATCCGAGAGCCCGCCAACGGCAGTGTCGGTGATGCAAGAGAAGCTTCAAAGCTCGGTGATTGGCGCAATGCCACTTGTCTGACCTGTCATCCTTTGGCGGCAAACACCACGAGCATTATCGCCGCCCATCATGGGGACACCAGGAACAGCTACTATGTCAATGAACAATGTGCCGCATGCCATGTTGATGTCGATAATACGGTTCACACGCAACCAGTCTTTGACAATCCTCCGCCCGTGAATGTAGACCCATGCGTGAATTGTCATGCCGTGTTCAGCAATCTGTCAGCAGGGCATATCGGACGTACTGTAGTGAGTAATGATCTGGGCACCCCGGCAGGATCGGAGATTGATTGCATGACCTGTCATGGCAGCACTAATACGGTTGTGGTAAACGCCATTACGGCGGGCAGTACCGTCCCTGCAAAATGTGCAGCCTGTCATGGCCCGCGAATAGATCCCCACGGCGGCCATCCCGACACTGATTTTACCGGTTCCTCGGTATGCATCAGCTGTCATACGATACCCGCCGAAGGTATCACTGTGGGATTCCATGTATGTGCAGATTGTCATGTCGGCGGGAACGGTGCCGTCAAAATCGGCGATCCGGCCGGAGGAACCAACGGTGACGCCCGCCTTGGCGCGGCTCTTGCCGATTATCGAACTGCCAGCTGTCTGACCTGCCATGGGCCATATATGACAACCACTACTACCGAAGGAGCCGGCGGCAGCACAAGCGCAACAACCTATGGCGGCGCGCACCACAATAACGCTGCAGCACAGGCTGGCAATTGTGATGAGTGTCATGATGATCCGCGCGGCGGCCCCACCCTCGCCCCCCCTCCTAACTGGGAGCCTACTGCTGACTGGAAGAACACCTACACTGTAACCGGTCCGGCGACATTGCCGAAAAAACTGGTCTGTTCCCAGTGCCATACAAATGACGGCAATAGCAATGGACTGGAAATATATGAAAAGGCATATCAGTGGGCCGGGGTCGCTGAAAAATCCAAGATCAATTCGATCGCTACTGTGAAGACGGTCCACAAGCTGGACTCTTTGAGCAATTCGACCATAGTTGTAAAAAATTACGGTATCTGTCTCGGCTGCCATAACGAGGTGCAAAAGGGCCGACGGATCAATGTCTATCACGCCCGCCCGGTGGCAACGAACATGTGGGCCACCGGCAGTGATGGAAAAACTAGGGGGACCACTCAGATAGATAATCTGCAAAAAGCAGCAGGTATCAAAACATTGAATGTCTTTGCGGAAAAAGGTGAGTATCCAGCTATGAAAGGCGGCATCGGCGATTTAAATGACAAGTATGGCAAAATCTACAAAGAAGACGATAAACTTGCTGGTTACGTTAAAGGTTTAAGGGATCTGGTGGGCAATCCTGTACCAGCAAAAACTACTTATGTGACCATTCCATGCGGCTCATTTAACGACTGGGAAGGTCAGTGCGGCAAGATCGGATCGAGTACTTCTGTAAAGGTGCCGCACTTTGATTGACCTAAAAGAGCGCAGTTTTGCTCTGAACAGATACCCGAAGGGTGAAAAGGGGAGGTTGTTGTGAACATTGGAAATTGTTTTTTTCGGGCTTGTTCTCTGGTTTTAATTTTAGTCATGGTGAGCGGATGCGGCGGCGGCGCCGGCGGCGATGGAAGCACCGGAGGACCCACCACCCCGCCCAGCTCTCCTGCGGCCCAGTACAGCACTTCAATTTCACCTCTGTACACCGATGGCGAAAACTGGAACGATTACGTCAAAAACGACGGTACCCGGTGTTATTCAACGGACAATGTTTCTTGTTCCAACGGCGGTTTGCAGCGTGCGGTATATGCAGGGGACAAAACATCCTGCAGTGGACTTAGCGCAACGGATGATCTCGGTGCTTTTGATTGGGAATGCGATCCCACCAAAAGCCCGGTGCTGATGTTCTCCACCGGACTTAAAAGCGGCAAGGGGCTTTCCGATCTGATCGATTTTGATACCGCGCAATGGCTGCTGAACAAAATCACGGTCAGGGACGGGAATGGCGCAGTTGTTTTTGAGACCACGCCGGCTGTCTGGTGGAATAATCCCATCGAGATTGATAACGGCGGCAACACCGGCAATATGACAACTGAGGGCAAGGTTTATCTCGTTACGGTAGACAATGGCGGCTTATATGAATTTGGCACCAATAAAATATCCTTGCTTGTAAAGCCCGGGGTTACCCTTTCCGGAAGTCTGAAAACAGTTGCCGGTCTTTCTTTCGTCTGGATAGAGGGGGCATTTGATGCCGCCGGCTCAACAGATGGTATTGGTGTCAATTTCTACATCACCCACTATTCAACTCTCAATAAAGTGGCAGTGTCCAATGCTTCAATGGCCGGGGTGAAGCTTTCTTCGTCAACCAATAATACCTTGAAAGATATCACGGTCACCGGTTCAGGGGGCGGCAATGGTATCTGGTTGAATGATTCTTCGACAAACTCTCTGGTCGGAGTCACCGCCACCGGTACAAATTACGGGATTTTTCTGGTAGGGTCTTCAGAAAACACCCTGTCCGGGGTTGTTGCCGATGGAAATTCCACCGGGCTCTCTCTTTCTTCTTTTTCAAACGATAACGTGTTGCGGAATATCACTGCTACGGACAACAGTATCTCAGGTGTTTCCCTTGCGTCGTCTTCGCGCAACGGTTTCACGGGTGAATTAACAGTAGGGGGGACCAATAGTCCAAACTGTGTTGCTGAGGATGCCCCGGAAACCGAGCCCGGGCTGGTAGACAATACCTGCACAACTTCCGGACTTGAGGGATCGAGCGACTACGGTCCGAACAACTGGCGGTCCAGTGCAATCCTGAAAATCGTGCCCTGATCGCCATCCAACTTTTCTGGGCTGAAATTATATCCTGTTTTATGGTAGTATGAATGCCTGCTGTTCATTGGTACGGCTTTCACTAACGGGGTGTAATTTTTGGCAACTCATAATTTAAATTTCGGTTCAGGGGGGAGCAGTGCTTCCTGCCGTCTTCCTTCAGGGGATCTCGACCCCTGCACCATTGTGATCTTCGGGGCGACCGGAGATCTCACCTCCAGAAAACTTCTGCCTGCGCTTTTCAATCTTTACCGGAACCGCAATCTGCCGGAACCCTGTGTGATTGTCGGTTGCGGGAGGACCGATCTCGACAGCGCTTCCTTCCGCAAGTATCTTCGGGAAAAATGCCCTGATGCGGCGACAGACAGCGGCGAATGGGTTTCGTTCATGAAACGTGTTCACTACCAGCAGGTCCTGTACGATTCCCTCGGCACTTATCAGGAGCTGGCCGTATACCTTGAGGCCCTTGATAAGAGTGAAGGGACCACCGGGAACCGCATTTACGATCTGGCCGTACCTCCGGCGCTTTACCCGGTCATTGCCAAAAACCTCACCCGGGCCGGTCTTGCTACCGAAGAGAATGGTCGCTGGACCAGGATCGTGGTCGAAAAACCGTTCGGCTCTGATCTCGCAAGCGCCCGGGAACTGGACCGCGTCATCCACGAAGGATTTACTGAGGAGCAGATCTTCCGGATCGACCATTATTTGGCCAAGGAAACCGTCCAGAACATCATGATGCTCCGCTTTGCCAACAGCATCTTCGAACCCCTGTGGAACAGAAATTATATCGAGTATGTGGGGATTGCCGCCGCCGAAGAGCTGGGGGTCGGCACCCGGGCAGGGTACTATGAAAAAACCGGGGTGGTCCGGGACATGTTCCAGAACCATCTGCTGCAGCTCTTGTCCCTGATTGCCATGGAACCGCCCGCGGCATTCTCCCCTGATCGGATACGGGACGAGAAGGTCAAGGTCTTCCGCAGCCTGCAACCCTTTACCTCAGTTGATCTCGACGAAGACCTCATCCTTGGCCAGTATGGCCCCGACAGGACCGGGAAGGTCCCCGGGTACAGGCAGGAGGCAGGAATATCATCCGATTCCCTGACGCCGACCTTTGCCATGATGCGTCTTTTCCTCGACAACTGGCGCTGGCAGGGAGTGCCATTTTATCTCTATTCCGGCAAGCGACTGGCCCGAAAAGACACCCGGATGGTCATTCAGTTCAAGCATGCTCCCCACTCGATGTTCAGGGAGGTGCTGGGGGAAAATATTACCGCCAATCGCCTGACCATGGCCATATTCCCGGAGGAGGAGATTCGGCTCTCTTTTCAGACCAAAGTCCCGGGGGCGAGAATCTGTCTGCAGACCATGAACCTTGATTTCAACTACAGTGAGGATTTCAGCGGCCCGGTTCTGGCGGCGTATGAGAAAGTCCTGCTCGATTGCATGCAGGGCGACCAGATGTTTTTCTGGCGCCAGGATGCGGTTGAGCTCGCCTGGGAATTTCTGACCCCGATTCTTGAGGAGTGCGCGGTATGCGATGACCGGCCCGGCAGGTTGCATTTTTATGAGGCCGGAAGCTGGGGGCCGGAAGCGGCGGGAGAGTGGCTGAGCCAGTTGATGAAGTAATCGGCGGCCGAAAGGAGTGCGGAGGAACTGTTTGAAGGCTGAAGTGTATGAAGTTGCCGATATTGACCGGCTCTGCCGGCAGGTGGCGGAACTGTTCATGGATCACGGCCGCCGGGCCGTAACGGAACGGGGGAAATATATAGTAGCGCTGACCGGCGGCTCCACCGTGCAGCCTCTGTACCGATATATGGCCGAACTTGAGCACCGGGAAGACGAGGCCTCTCCCTGGCGGGACACCTTTTTTTTCTGGGGTGATGAACGGTGGGTTGCGGCAGACCACCCGGACAGTAATTCCGGGATGGCGGAACGCCTGTTCCTGGATCCGGCTGAAGTGCCCCGGGAGAATATTTTCCGGATTCCGACCGATCTTTCCAATGCTGCCGCCGGAGCAGCCGCCTATGAGGCGACCCTTCGCGATTTCTTCAGGAATGGCCTGTCGGCCGGAGGGTTTCCGGTTTTCGACCTGATCCTGCTCGGCATGGGCCCGGATGGCCACATCGCTTCTCTTTTTCCCGGAACCGATGCCCTGGCCGAAAGAGAGACATGGGTGACAGACTCGTTCCCGCCGGAACTTTCTCCTGCTGTTCCCCGAGTGACCCTGACCCTGCCGGTGATCAACCGGGCCCGAATGGTGCTCTTTCTGATCAACGGATTTGCGAAAAGGGGGATCGCCGACCTGATCCTGACCAGTCCGGAAAAATATTCGGAACGGTATCCCGCAGCACTGGTTCGACCGGAAGGACGTTTGGTCTGGGTGATTGCCGGAGATTAGTTCTCAACTTTCTGAGTTAGGTTAATCTCCCGATAATAAAGGGGTTTTGGCGATATATTCGTGCCTGTATCCCGCAAGAAGTCAGAAGCCAGGAGTCAGAAGCCAGGAGAAAAGCTTAAATAATCAGTCATTCTGGCTCTGGCGTCTGTCACCGGACGTTTTCCGCCGGTCTTCGGTTTTCTTTCTCCGCTCTTCATGTCCGTTTTCTTCAGGCTCAGGTTCCAGGTACCCTTTCTCCTCCAGATGTTTCCGGATGTCTTCCGGGGAAAAGCCGATCTTGCTTGCAACCCGGTGGGCCTGACTTTCACGGGAGATGCCTTCGACCATCCGATGGGTCGGCAGATTGTCTTTGAACTCGACCTGCAGGTACTGGCCTTTCTGCTGCCGTCTGAACTGCTCGACCAGCTCAAAACTGTGGGTGACGAGCAGGGTGTTGTTGCCGATGGCGTAAAAGCCGTTCATGATATCAACCGAAAGCCCCATCTTTTCATGGGTGGTGGTCCCTTCGGCAATTTCATCGAGAATAACGAGACTCTGCGGGGTGGTGGCGAAGAAGATGTCCCGGGTGACCTTGAGTTCGGTGCCGAAACGCCCCTCCTCGTCATGCAGAGTGTCGAAGGCCGGGGCCTGGTAGGTAATGCGGTCGGCCATATTGATTCTGGCATAACTGGCCATCACCGGCGCTCCGATCTGGCCGAGAATCTGGTTCTGGACGATTGTCTTGCAGAAGGTGGTCTTGCCGCCGCTGTTCGGACCGGTGATGAAGGTGGTCCGCTGGCCGTCGAGGGAGACGTCGCTCGGAACGAAATCATTCTCGATCAGATCCTTGGTCGGATTGCGCAGGTCTCTGGCGATGAAGGAGTGGCTTTTATTGTTGGTGATTTCAGGCAGGACGCAGGGATGCTTCGACTTGCGGCTGAAGGTCACAAAAGAGAATAGCTCATCGATGGCGGCAACAGCCTCGATCGCGGAAGCAAAACGGTTCGACTGGGTGAGCCTGGTCCTGATCGGCAGGATGGCGGTTTCGTAGTCGAAAATCGGCTTGATCACCCCGCTGTAGAGAAAACCGAAGACGCTCATCCAGCCGGTGAGCAGGAGCATCGACCAGGCAACGGCCGGATTCATGAATTCGGTGAACCAGCCGAGACCAAAATAAATCGCCGGTACCGCGGGGATCAGGGCGCCTATGCTCAAACGGGTCGGATAAAAGCGCAGAGAGGGGGTGAAAAATTTTTTCTCTTTCCTGGTTTTCATTCCCCTGGTGGTTCTATGTCTCGGGCCGGTGATGAGATCGTAGGCGGGTGAGCCCTTGAAACTCAAAATACTCTTGATCAGGGAGTCGAGATAGATTGTTTCCGGTTGCGGGATCTTTTTGACTCCCTGCAGCATGTCTTTGATCACGTTCATGGCCCGGTTGAAGCTGCCATAAGGAGCAAGGGGGTGGATATGGGCGTTCAGCAATTTGAACAGGGTTTCTTCGCCATAACGAAAAGAGACCAGAAACTCTTCAATAGCATCTTTCAGTTTGGCGTTGCTGTCCAGCTCGCAGAATGAATCATGTTTGGCATGGATCAGTTCGATCGATTCGGAGGGGTTGACCATGGAGTGAAAAAGCCTTGCCGAACCGACGTTGGTCCTGGTGTCGTCGACTGCGGCAAAGAGATCGTGGATCTCCACCAGGCGCATGGTTCTTTTGTCCATCAGGGTTTCCGGCAGCAGATCAAACATCTTCCGGCTGCTGAAGGCCCGTTCCGGGTCTCTCTCGTCAATGATGGCGTGTCGGTAATTGAGCTCGACGACGAGCTTTTCGCTTTCCATGCTCATGGCGCAACATCCTTTTGCAGCATTTTAAGGATCAGGGGTCCGAGGGATGATGTATCGGGTAAATTTTTATCCGTTCCGGATTCAGATGGATACTAACATATTTACCGCAGTTTGTGTTGAGAGAAGAGGGAAACTATTCAGGATTTATGCAAACCGATGTCTGACCTTCTCTATTCGCGCAGCAGCGTCTGTAATCTGTTTCTCCGAGACCCGTCCGGAAGCGAGGGCGTGATGGATAATGGCACACGTTTCACGTATTTTTTGGTGATCGTGACAGATCAGGAGCAGATCGGCCCCGGCTTCGAATGAACGGAGGGCGGCCTCGGCAACGCTCCGCTCATTTTCTATCGCCCCCATCTCAAGATCATCGGTGATGACCAGGCCGGTATAGCCGATATTTTCACGCAGGATTCCGGTCAGGATTTTGCCGGAGAGAGTTGCCGGATGTTCCGGGTCGATATCCTGATAGATCGTGTGAGATGTCATGACCGCTGCGACACCGGCCCGGCATGCTTCCCTGAACGGAAGAAGATCTTCGGAAAGTAGCAGGTCGGCTTTTTTCCCAACCAGAGGCAGTTCGAGATGCGGATCGAGTCTGGCGCTGCCGAGCCCCGGGAAATGTTTGGCGCAGGCGGCCAGGCCGTTCTTCTGCATTTCGGAAATCACATGCCCCCCCAGTCGGGCGGCTTTGACCGGATCGCCGGAGAGGCTCCTTCGTTCCATGAAGTATCCTTCCCCGGCCGGGCAGATATCCAGAACCGGGGCAAGATTCATATTGATCCCGGCCTCAAGAAGTTCCGTGGCGCACGTTCCGGCAAAAATCGACAGTTCCGATTCGGGGTTTTCTGATGCGGCGAGGACCCGGGCATCGGGAAACTGTGTCCATGGTTCGGGCAATCTGGCAACTGTTCCGCCTTCCTGATCAATGGAGATCAGTGGTCTGCCGTAACCGCTGTTGATACAGTCCGCAATGATCTCCGCGCACAGTTTTTTCAGCTGGGCCGGATTTTCCACATTTCTTTTGAAAATAATGAAGTTTCGCACCCCGGATTCACGGATCAGAGAACGGGTGGAATCATCCATTTCCGGGCCGGGCAGCCCGACCATCAGCAGGGCGCCGATATCTTGCAGGAAGAGTGTCATTGTTCAATAATTTCAGCTGGTTATCTGTATGAAACCGGATCGGTCTCCCCGGCTTCGTGAAACCCTTTGCGCCGGAGCAGGCAGGAGTCGCATCTGCCGCAGGCGCGGCCCTGATCGTCCGGGTCGTAGCAGCTATGGGTGAAGGAATAGTCAACCCCGAGGGAGAGCCCTTTTTCGATGATCTCTTTCTTGGTCAATTTGATCAGCGGGGCGTGGATATTGAATCTGTCGCCGGATTCCGCTCCCGCCTTGGTCCCCAGATTCACGGTATTGATGAAGGATTTGAGAAATTCCGGTCGGCAATCCGGATAACCGCTGTAATCAAGGGCATTGATGCCGATAAAAATGTCCCTGGCCCCGATCACCTCCGCCCAGGCAACGGCGTGGGAGAGAAAGATGATGTTCCGGGCCGGCACATAGGTGACGGGGATTGATGAGGAGATTTCGCTCACGGAATCATGTTTCGGAACCTCAATATCAGCGGTCAACGCGGACCCGCCGATTTTGCCGAGATCAAGATTCAGGATCAGATGCTCGGCAGCTCCCGCTTTTTCGGCAATGACCTTCGCTTTTTCAAGTTCGATACTCTGTCGCTGTCCGTAGGAAAAGCTTAAACAGTAGCAATCAAACCCCTCGTGTCCGGCAATAGCAAGAGTTGTAGTCGAGTCAAGCCCGCCACTTAAGAGGACAATTGCTTTCGGTTTGCAGTCGGCACCCATTTTTTCCATTTTTCCCGTAGTAGATTTGCCGGATATTTAAACAGGAGCGTTGGATATTTACCATGATTAATTTGCTTGTCCGCCTAACCTGCATTTGGTATTTTTCGCTTGAACGCGTGGAGTCGATCCAGCACTACAATAAGCCGGTTGGAATGAACAACTTGAATGACACAAGCCGCTTGGACGGTTTATACGTTTTAGATTGCTGCAGGATAAGGCGCGCAACGCTTCTTCTGATACCGCTCCTTGCCATTTTCCTCTCGGGAACTGCTGCGGCGGCTCTTGAACTCATGCTGCCCCAGGTGTATGAGCAGAATATCGATGTTGCCGGGTGGCTGGTCAGCGAAAAGCTCGATGGGGTCAGAGGGTATTGGGACGGGAAAAGGCTGCTCTCCAAGAACGGCATTCCATTGAACCCGCCCGCCGAGTTTCTCAAAAATTTCCCTGACTTTGCCCTTGAAGGTGAAATATGGGGCGGGCGTGGCACCTTTGAAAAGACAGTCGGGATAGTCAAGAAGCAACAACCCCACAGTGGTTGGCTTGATCTGAAGTTTGCCGTCTTCGATGTGCCTGAAGCTGACGCCCCGTTTGTTCAGCGGCTGCAAAAGGGAGCGGAGTGGTTTGCAGAGCATCCTTCCGGATATGTTTTTCTTATCGCCCAAAAGTCGGTGAAAAGTAAAGAGGACCTGAAAGAAGAATTGTTCAAAGTTGAGAGCGTGGGTGGCGAAGGTCTGATTGTCAGAAGGCCGGATACATTCTACCGCATGGGCAGGAGCAGCGACATTCTGAAGGTTAAAAGCTATCAGGATATGGAGGGTGAAGTGGTTGCCCACCTGCCGGGCACGGGTAGAAATAGAGAAAGACTTGGCGCGTTACTGGTTGAACTGCCGAATGGAACCCGATGCAAAATCGGCACCGGCTTTACGGATGAGGAAAGAGTCCATCCGCCGCAGGTCGGGACAACCATCACTTTCAAGTATTATGGATTTTACAAGTCCGGTCTTCCGAAGTTCCCGTCTTATTTAAGAGTCCGGGAGGAGGGTCTGTAGTCGTTTCCGGATATCCGGTGGTTCTCCGGGCTTCCGTCTCCTGAATGAACGGGAGCTGTCCGGAGAAAAGGCTGATTTTCCACTTGCCTGAAGTGGTTCCATAAGCTGTCCGGCTGAAGGGGGTATCCTTTTTTCACTCTACGGGTACTCACTTCAGTACCCCCTTGAGGTATAAGTTTCGATGTCTCGTAAGCTCGCTTTCGCCCGGGGGGCATAAGTTTCGTATAAGCAGGCACGCTGCTTAACTTAACTCATCGGTACGAGCAGGCAAGCTGCTCAACTCAGCTTGATGCGGGGAATTCGGTAAACTTCTTGACCCGGTGTTTTATTGGATGAGAAGATGGATATTCATCAGGAACCTTGGTGCGATATATATTCCCTGTGAGAAGATATGAAAACGAGAACAATCATTGGAGTCGTGGTTTCCGCAGCCCTTGCAACAATCTTCTTTCCGCTCTTCAATTATTTTGTAACAACACCGGCTTTCACGTCCTATGTCGTCACCCATACGGAAAAAATGATGACGGATATGGCCTTCAATATGTCTACGGCTATGCACCTTCACGGTACGATCCTGGATGAAACCCGGCTGGGATTGAAGGTTATCGAAAAAATCGATGAGACAAAATCAATTTTTGCCTTGGAAAAGGTCAAGGTTTTCTCCGAGCGGGGAAAAATCATATACGCAACCGATCCGCGGGATATCGGCATGCAGGCAGACAGGGTGTTTTTTAATGACATTATCAACAGCAACAAAGCGTACAGCGTACTGGAGAGAAACAAGAATAAAACGACTGCCGGAGACGTTTTCGAGAGCTTTGTTGTCGAATGCTATGTGCCGATTAGAGACAATGGTGAGATCATCGGTGCTTTTGAGATCTATTACGATATCACAAAAACAATGACACAGGTCGGGAAGATTATCGGCAAGATCAATCTGGCGGTTTTTGTGATCGCATTTTTGCTGATGCTGTCTGTGTTGTCCGCCTCTTTTTACGCATACAGAAGTCTTGTCGCCCAGAGGAAAATTGAACAGGAAAAGGATGACCTGATCGCAACCCTGATTGCCGCCAGGAACGAAATTAAAGCGCTCAGGGGGATTATTCCCCTCTGCTCCCGTTGCAAGAAGATCCGTGACGATGAAGGGTTTTGGGAGCAGGTGGATGTATATTTGCACAAACACTCGGAAGCGAACGTCAGCCATGGATTCTGCCCGGAATGTTTTGAGAAGGAGATGGAGAAAATTGAAGACTTCAAAAGAAAAAGGGGGATCTGAGGTCGGGTGATATTTCAGTTTGACGGGCCGACCCCTGTTGGGAGCCGGATGATTCCTCCATCGGGTTCAGGACGGTTGTAAAACGACGTACCCCTGCATCCGTAGCGGCTGCTCCAGGCAGCTTGCTTCCAGCAGTTCTGGGTTGTGGAAAATTTCCATGGTCGGGCCGTCGGCCTTGACCAGCCCCTCGTGCATGACGATGGTCCGTTCACACAGATCAAGGACCATGTCGAGATCGTGAGTGGCGATGATCTTGGAGTGCTTGAAAGAGGCGAGAAGTTCGATGAGTTGCCGTCTTGCTTTCGGGTCGAGTCCGGAGGATGGCTCATCCATCACCAGAATGTCCGGCGACATGGAGAGGACCGAGGCAATGGCCACCCGCCGTTTCTGGCCGCTGGAAAGGCGATGGGGCGGGCGGTCGGCGAGATGAGGAAGGCCTACGGTTGTCAATGCTTCATGCACCCTTTTTTGCACTTCTTCCACCGGCAGGCCGAGGTTCAAGGGGCCGAAGGCCACATCGTCAAACACGGTCGACATGAACAGCTGGTCGTCCGGGTTCTGGAAGACCATCCCCACCGACCGTCTGACATACTGGATGGTTTCTCTGGTGAGGGGGTAATCTCCAATCTGCACGCTTCCGGAGCCAGGTGTGATATAGCCGTTCAAATGGTGAAGGAGGGTTGATTTGCCAGCCCCGTTGGCGCCGATGATGGCTACCGACTCGCCGTGTTCAATCCGGAAAGAAACGCCGTTGAGAGCTTCGGTCCCGTCCGGGTAGGTGTAATGCAGATCTTTGACGGCGACGATATGGTGGCTCATGGGCCGACCTCCAGGATCAGGCTGCCGATGATTCGAGTGATGTCCGTGAACCGGAAAACGGCGATCAGGGCGAGGCTTGCCATCAGAAAGAGCGCTTCTCCGGTTTTGAAATTATATTTTCCGGCAAGGTGTATCTCCCCGGTAAAAGCTCGGGAAAGCATGGCCATGTGAATTCTCTGGGCCCGGTCCAGGGTGCGGAGGAGCAGGTTGCCCAGAAGCTGCAGAAAAGTCCGTAGCCTTACCCTTCTGCCGCTGAAGGATCGTAAGCTGTGGGCCCGTATCATCCGGATTCCTTCCTCGATCAGGACAAAAAGATATCGGTAGAGCATCAGGAGCTGGACGGTGAAAATACGCGGGGCGCCCAGTTTGTTCAGGGCCATGCAGATTGCCGGAAAGCCGGTGGTGGCAATCAGCAGGAGGGCCGCGCCCACGGTAAGCATGAATTTTAAGACCAGAGAGGCAAAAGATATCCAGCCGCCGGAGATGTCAAGACCCGCTATGTTCATGAGGGTCTCCCGGTCCAGGATCGGGTTGAAGATCCCGATGAACAGGACAAAGGGGGAGACGAGCAGCAGTTTTCTCAAAAGATACCCGGTGGGAAGGTTCGCAAGACCGATTGCTGCCGCCGGGAATAGGAAAAAAGGCAGAAGCGCCGCGATTTCATACTTCCCGCAGGAGACCACCGCCACAACAAAAAAGAAGGTCGTGGCCACCTTGGCCCTTGGGTCAAGGCGGTGGGCAGGGGTGTCCAGTTGGGAAAGCGAATCCAGGCGGCCGATGTCATAAAAGGCGGTTTCAAGTCTTGGGGTCATCGGAGGTGCTGTTCCCGGGAAGTGTTTTTCAGGCGGATTTTTCTGACAATGGAACCGGTCACTAAAACCATGAGCAGAACAATGATTCCACCTGCTAATCCGGCCAGCGATTTGGTGTTCCGATCTCTGTGAGAATGATCGGTTTTTGCCTGGTACTCAGGCTGTATCGCCGTCTTGTTCTGGAGCTCGGCAAGGTTTCTTTGCAGAGCGGTTGCAGGTCTTTCAGGAGTCCCTGTTCTTCCGGCCTGTTCCACCGCCCAGTTAAGACCATCCGGGTTTTCGGAAACATACAGTACCAGAAAACCCCCGGTGACGAGAGCGGCAAGGCCGAAACCGATCAGGACGTTTTTGATCGGCAGATCTCCCACGGGCAGGTCGCCGGCAGCCCGGGACAGGATCTCCGGCCTGGCCTTCCAGATAAAGGAGATGACGCCTGCGGTGATCACCCCCTCGGCCATGCCGATAATCAGATGGATGGGCTGCATGAACATGATGAAAGAGGTGTATGAGAGTTCCGTTACTCCCGACAGCCAGGTCTGCGAGACCACGCCTAGGGAACCCAGCTGCAGGCCGATCACTGAGGCCCCGAGAGAAGCGGACAAGACTCCTGCCGGAGTAGGTGTTCGGCCGGCTATTGGTTTGTAGATCAGGGGATAGGCGACGAGACAGGGAAAGAAACCGAGATTGAAGATGTTGCAGCCGAGAGCCAGAAGGCCGCCGTCGGCAAAAAAAAGGGCCTGGACGATCAGGACTGAGGCCATCACCAGGAAAGAGGCGTGGGGGCCGAGGAGGGCCGCGAGCAGTATACCTCCTCCAAGATGTCCGCTTGAACCGGTGCCGGGAATGGCAAAGTTGATCATCTGGGCGGTAAAGACAAAGGCCCCCAGAACCCCCATTAACGGAATCTTCCGATCATCCGGGTTGGCGCTGACCTTTTTCGAACAGTAAACGGTGGTTATTGCGGTTGCCGCCCACATTATCCCGCCGACCGTCGGGCTTAAAAGGGCATCTGCCATGTGCATGAATCAATTTCCTCGGGGTCTTGGTGTTACGAAGATCGAAATAGTAGCACGAACAGGATAACAATTAAATAGTTTTTATGCGTGTGGCGTATGTTATTATTTGGCGGATTGGTGATGGAAGCGCACACCCTTCGGGTATAAGTTTCGATTTCTCGCAAGCTCGCTTCGGTTCGAGCAGGCGAGCTGCTCAACTCAAGCTTTATGGATTTGGAGAGTGGTGATGGCGGAGATAGTAAGATTCGGGGTCTCGATAGATGAAAGGCTGCTCAAGAGCTTTGATAAACTGATCGACAACAAGGGGTACACCAACCGGTCCGAAGCGGTGCGGGATCTGATCCGCAACGCCCTGGTGGATGAGCAGTGGGCGAACGAAGACGAGGAAACAGTCGGCACCGTTTCGCTGGTTTACAACCACCACACCAGAGAGTTGTCGGACAAATTGACCGAGCACCAGCACACCCACCATCGGAACATCGTTTCCGCCCTGCATATCCATCTCGACGCCCATCATTGCCTTGAGGTGGTGGTGATCAAAGGCAAGGCCAGAGAGATCAGGAAACTGGCCGATGAACTGATCGGCACCAAGGGGGTCAAGCATGGCAGGCTGATGACCACTACGACCGGGGAGAACCTGACCTGATTATCCTTTGCAGCCACCTGCCGAGCGACAAGAAGAGACCCAGGAAAAAAACTGCAAAACCACCATACACACAGGGGATGCCGGGTGCCCTGCTGATCTGGATCCCCGCGTAGCGCCGGTTGAATTCATCCGTTGTTACCCTGGTGAGAAAAAACTGCATGCCCCGCCAGCGAAATGGATGGTTGGCCTCGGAAGTTCCGGATGCTACCAGTTCGCCGTTTTCAAACAACTCCAGATCGACCCGGATCCTTTTGATATCTGGGGTCTGGAACGCCACCAGTTTAAAGTCCAGGGGAAAATCCGCAGGCAGGTCTCTGGTGCCGGATGTAGACAAAGTTCCGACCGGGCCCCCTTCAAGTGATTGCACCGCAAGCTCAAGATCGCTGGTCTCATGGTTCAGCGAAGCAACCTGCACCCGATATTTTTCAAAAACAAACGACTCTCCGGTGCGGGTTACGACAAGGTTCTCTTTCCGGCCGTTATTCATGATTCCAACCTTGACGGCGACCGGATAGTAATCAAAATTGATGGCGGCAATCCGCAGATCAAATCCCAGCGCGGTATCCTTTTCAAGGTCCCACCTGAAAGCCTTGTTTACCGAGTCACCCGTAAAGATATTGACGGTAGCGACAAAGCCCAGGTCGTTGATGAGTCCGCCGACTAGAATGATCAATACTCCGCAATGGATGAACAGGGTGGATGCCTTCAGTGATTTCAGGCGGGACAGAGTGCATGCCGTCAGGTTGATCGCGATCAGGGTCAGAACAAGGATTGCCGGGAAGTGGAGAAAAGCGGCGGGTGCCTTTGAAAAAGTTGCAGGCACAAGCACCCAGATCAGTGTGGCAAAAAGACCGATCGTCAATTTCGGCGAAATAAAAAAATCAATCATAATCCTGGAAAAATTTTGTTGCTGTTTCAAGGAAATCTATCCTGAAATTTTAATCGTTTATCCCATTGGTTTTCTAACCAGTGACTGGCTTGTATCGCTTGTCGATAGTGAAGCTGATTAGGTCTGAATCGTCAATTTAATTCCCCAGAAAATGGAAATTAAACGATAGTAACAGGAATTATTGTTAATTAATTGGGTGTTGAAATGCCCAAACATTTTATGGTAGTGTGTCGGTTAGGGGGTGTGATACGTGTTAACGGGGGAGTTACATGTCATTACTCAGCTTGCCGCACCTGGTGCGTACGAACTGTTGCATCAACGCTTCGCCCTGCCCCTTTCTTTCCGCTCCCCCGAGACTCAACTCCCCGTAAAAGCTCGTCTGTATTTCACTTTTGACAGGACGCCGGATTGTATTGTCCGGGCACTTTTTTGTTTACATAACATCATTACAAATTGTGATCAGGTGATATGCCGTGAATAAACTGGTACTGAAAATCGGGCTGATGATGGTCGTCGTTTGGGGAACCTCGGTTCAAAGTGAGGCATACTATCTGGATTCGCCGCATAATGAATCGAATGGTATCGAATGTAATTACTGTCATATTGATCCGCCGTTTAATGAACCCATTGATCCGATTAATCCGGATATATCAGGGAAAAACAAGGTTTGCTTGAATTGCCATGGGACTTCGGCGGATATTAATAATCCAGGATTCCCCTATGTTCCGGGACCTGAGAAGAAACTTCATGCAAGTTCTACGACTTCTGAATCGTACGGAATCTGGTCAACTCAATGTATTGACTGCCACGATCCACATTTCCAGGGTCAGCTTGATTTTGAGGGGGTGGATTCATCCAAACTATATTTAGGCAAGGGTGTATTTGTTTCCCAACCAACTTTTTCAGGTTCCACCTTTTCTACGTCAATAACAATTGCTCGTCAGATCGGTGTTCCTGGTTTTGAAGATTTCTCCCTTTGGAATTCGAAAGGCGGAGTGGCTGGGAAAGCGAACATGGATAAGAGTCGTGCTTCCGACGGGACACGCGGCCTTTTGTTGGTGCCGAACATTGCAGATCCCAAGGAAACTTTTGAGATTATCGATGTAGTAGGCAATGTAATGAAAGTGAAAGGTGATATGACTTATTCTGGCAACAATTTTCTGGGTAATACCTGGGGTGTCATATATGGCCAGTCGATCAAGTCATTCATGCTTGATGCGCACGGCAACGGATTCAGGGACATTAAGTTTTTCAAACCCCAGCCGGTGATCGACAGTTATGGCGGATACGTTGATTACACTCCTTCAGTGACTACCCCTGTCGGTCTCTGCCAGGTCTGCCACAGTGATACCAGTTACTGGAGATCCGATGGCTCGATCGGCAATGGAAACCACAATGGGGCAAATGCGCCATGTATGACCTGCCACGATGTGTACAACGGGTTTGATCATGGGGATGCCGGCAATGGCGATAACTGCGCCGACTGTCACAACAGCAATCAGCATGGCACGCATGTGGGGGCGGGAGGAAATTGTGCCAACTGTCACGACCTTGCCAACATGCGGGATGGCAACGGCGATATAATCGATCCTCGGACGAGCGGGCGGTGTGAAGCCTGTCATCACGATGGCCGTGGCGGGTTGCCGAACCATAACGATTACAAGGAAAACTGGACCAACGGTTCCTACAATCTCTCGTGCGACGGCTGCCATAACGGACGGCCGGGGATGGACGCGCTGGTTATGTCAAACGACGGCCACGATCGGCTGGTCGGTGAAGCGGGGATTCGCCAGTATCCCTGTTATTACTGCCATGACGAGTCTGTGGATTCTTCTTCAAATCTGCTGGCAAAACATGCGAACGGCGCCCGGGATGTGGCTGTTGATGAGCATTGGGTAATCGTCGACCAGGATCCCCCGGCAGTACCAACTTATGATCAGCCAAGCCAGGTGTGCTCCAATATATACTGCCATACCGACGGCACCATCGTCGATCCCGATATGCGTCCGTATCCCTGGAGCGGCGGTCCTAAACCCTGTAACTCCTGTCATGGCCATAATCCGGTCGAAAATGACTGTGCGGACTGTCATACGGGCACAGTGGGCTGGGCGCCGGAGCAGCTCTGGATGTCGGCCATGCCGATGTATGCCAATACCGGGCCGGGGACGAGCCGGGCCAACTCCCATTTCCGACATATCTTCACCGGTTTTTCCTGTGATGACTGTCACGTGGACACGGTGGTCGGCAGCTGTCTCGACTGCCATGATTCGGGAGTGCCGTCCGGCCATATGGACGATACCAACCATGTCAACGGCGCCTATCATGTCGATAAACGAAAGTCCGTGAAATTTAAAGGCGGCGGCACCTATGACTCCGCAACTAAAACCTGTTCAAGCACTGCCTGTCACGAACTCGGCACTCCGCCCGTCTGGGGAGGTTCGGTGGACGGCAACGTCACCTGCGCCAACTGCCACACCACTGTGGGGCCAGATGAAGACGATTTTGGCGGGTTTAACGGTAATCCGGCCCGAATCAATTATCAGGAGTGGATCATCAACGGTCATGGGCGCCCTGCTGCGAGCGGCAATTATCCGGGATCCAGCAATCCGGCCGCAGATTTTCCCGCCAATGGATGCTGGTACTGCCATGACAACAAGGTTTTGCACCAGGTCGAGGAAAATCCTTTCCGGCTTCGCAAACACGATCATTTCAACCAGAGATTTACAAAGGAATGCGTATACTGCCACATGTCGGAGGAACCGAGCCTGCCGGGTCAGCTTGACGAAATCCAGTGTATGGATTGTCATAACAGTACCTTTACCCTGGCTCCGCAACTGGGCGCCATTGGCGTGGACGGCACGATACTGCCGGATTACAACAACACCAGTAGACCGGATCATGGAGTGGCGCCGATTATTAATGGCGTTCAGCGATGCGACAGTACTGACTGTCATGTGAACGATGCCCGGCGGCACCAGACCGATTCCGACCAGATCTGGACCACGGCTGAGAAAGCGGACGTCCAGAACCAGTATGTCATGATGGGGGTCTGCCTCAAATGCCATGACGATGATTCCGGCGGTGAGTGCCAGACCTGTCATCAGGGTGCTCAGTATACCACCGGCTTTGACCCGCAGATGGGAGGACTCGGATTTAAACAACCGCAGAAAGCGAAGGCTTCATCATTCCATTTCGGGTACAAGCACTATCTCGCTTACGAAAAAAGTGTCCAGGCCGACCCGAACAGCCCGGTCTGGAAGGGCGGCAAGTTCTGCTGGGATTGTCATGATCCTCATGGAGACCGCAACTACATCGGTGATTTCAACATCTACATGGTCCAGAACAAGGTGGCCACCGAAACCGATGGAGTATACGGCAAGCCGATACCCGCCAAACGGCGTGACGTCGTTTTCACCCGGAAGGTCAACGGCCGTGACTATGCCCGGAAAGACCCGCCGTACGACGGGATTTGCAATGTCTGTCATGATGACGATCCGGGCAATGATGACCGGGCCAGGCATTATAACCGTTCCAGCGGCGATACCCACAACGCCAGCAGGACATGCACCACCTGTCATGAACATCGTTTTACCGACAGTCATGCAGGCGAAGAGACCTGTAATACCTGTCACCAGAACAAGCCGGTGCCCCGTCACACCGCCTTCGGGCAGACGCGGGACTGCACGAAATGTCATGACGGTGTCTTGAACGGCAGGCTGAACATCATGAAACAGCTCACCGAGTCCCAGTCGCATCATATCCAGCGTGCTGACGGGACCATAACCAATAAAGACTGCTATACCTGTCACTGGGAAGCAACGGAACTTGGTCTGATCAATCTCACCTATCATGAGGGGTATAGTTACAAAGACCATGACGGTACGCCAGGTGCTGCGGTCGATCTGGTGATCTGGAACAAGGAAGATACGCCCGGTTCAGGAGTTGACGCGGATCCTGCACGGGGCAGCAGACCGGAAGTCTACGATCTGGACGGTACCAGTCCGGACGGTCCGGGCGTACCAACTGCGGTGACCTTTCTTGCGAGTGATATGAATTCCGACGATCTTGATCCGGCGGTGAAGCTGCAAAAGGAAAGGGTGCAGGTGGAAAACCTGACCCCGCACTGTCTTGGCTGTCACAGCGACCAGAACAACGACACGGAAGTGTTTGGCGACTGCAAGACTCCGCGCCAGTACGCCTGGGACGGGCAGAGTGTGGACGCCCGCTACAGTCAGACCGAGACCGCAACCTGGGGCAAATATTCCGGTTACCCAAATGCTGCGGCCAAGAATCTGCAGAAGGCCTTTTCCGCCCACGGCAAGGCGGTGAGCAACGGCGGCGGTTTTGATCCGGCCACCGGAGTGAATGGGACAGGCGTCAACACCCGCGCCAACGATCAGTCCCTGGACGGTCAGGGCCATAATGTGCAGTGCTATGACTGTCACAGCTCCCACGGGTCGTTTGTCGAAGGGATCACCTCCAGCTACGTTTCATTTGATGGTGAAAAACATGGCGCCAACCTGAAAGAGACCCAGGCCGGTTATGGCGGGTATGTGAACAATTACAAGGCGACCGCCTATCCGGACCCGACCTCCGTGAATTTTTATAACGCCGGCGCCGGGCAGTGTTTCGATTGCCATGAGACGCAGAACAGTGGGGACGCAACTTCCGGCAGCAACCGGACGCCGTGGGGTTACAAGTCAACCTACGGGGCGGCGGAACCGATTGTCGGTTATAAGGACAATCCGCGTTTTGTCGGGAGTTACCCGGGGATCACCGAGTCGCCGCCCCTTCCTGGACGGCCGGTTGCCGAATCGACGGTTGACCTTTCATATCGGCAGGGCAGGGTAACCATGGGCGGCCACATGAACGCCTCCCATAATCTGGCTCCGAGTGATGCCCGGCGGACTGACGGGTTTACCGATACTGCCATGAATACCACCGTTTACGGCAGTATCGACGGGCTCTGTACCCCCTGTCATGATCCGCACGGCGTCAGCCCGGTCCTGGGGGCCAATCAGCAGTACGCGGTGCCGCTGCTCAAAGGGACCTGGCTCACTTCACCGTTCAAGGAAGATACCACCGTGCCGGATCCTTATGGCAATAGCGTGACCACCCATGCCAACGGCGATCCGCAGTCCTGGGGGAAAGGGTACACTCACCCCTCCCCGTATCAGCCGGAGGATGCCCGCTGGAACATTGACCGGACCACTTTCGGCACCGAGCGAATCGCCGAAGACGATTCCCGGTTTGCCGGGCTCTGCCTCAACTGTCATCCCCGTTCCAACAAGGACGGATCTCCCAATCTGGAAGACGGTTTGGCAAAGAACACCGAGTTCAGGTCGAGCGACCGGATCCATGAATCGGTCAAGGGCTGGGGCGCCAATACGGAACACTCCTATCCCTGTTCAAAGTGCCATCAGCCGCACTCCTCTGGTCTGCCGCGGCTCTTGCAGACCAATTGTCTTGATTTTAAACACCGGGGCGGTCGTCTTTTCGGCGGTCTGCCGTGGCTGGCCGATTTGGAACACCCCAGCGCCAATGGTCATGGGGAGCATCGCGGCTATCCCATCGCCGACACTCTTGGGAACCTCCCTTCCTATGAAGCGGCCGGAGCCTGTCATGTCCAGGCGCCGCTGAATCCCGGCGTTGACTGGAAGGACAAACAGCTCTGGAATAATGTGACGCCATGGTGATAAATATGACATCCAATAAAACCGGCGGGAATAACGTTATGATCAACATGTTGAGGTGTCGAGATATCCAGAGTCAGCTGGGTACAACTTTGCAAGTGGCCCTGCTGACGCTGGTGTTTGCCTTCGGGTATGGGGGGGCTGTTTTCGCGGCTGGTGGAGACATTGAGTGGCAGTACCGGGACTCCAAGGCCGGCAAACAGACCGCCACTGCGGCCGCTCTGGATCCGGTCAGTGGTGAATTGGTCATCACCGGTTATACCGACAGTAACGGGGATGATTTCTATACGGTCAAGCTCGAAGCGGATGGCTCCGCCCTCAAGTGGACCGCCCCGCCTTTTGATCTCAGTGGTGGTGAGGATCGCCCGGCAGCTGTGGTCATCGACAGCGCCGGTGACGTAATTGTTGCCGGGCATGCGACGAACAGCGGCGGGAACGTCGATTTTCATACGGTGAAATATAATGGCGCCACCGGCGTTGTGATCTGGGAGAAAACCTATAATTTTTCCGGAACCGGCGATGATTATGCGGTGGCCATGACGGTTGATTACCTGAACAACGTCTATGTGGCCGGCTTTACCCCGGGCAGTAACGGCAAGGACGATGGACTGGTTGTCAAGTACAGCCCCGGTGGCGCCAGAATGTGGCCGGATACGAGCTATAACAATATCTCCGAAAATGACCATGACCGGTTTACGGCGATAACCGCCGGCCCAGATGGAATTGCCGTCACCGGCAAGAGCCTGACGGCGGCTAACGGCTGGGAAATGCTGACCGTAAAATATGATTTCAACGGCGGGAAGATCTGGGACACGGTCCGGGTCGGGACCTTCGGCAATGACGAGGGCGTTGATCTTGCGATGGATGCGGCCGGAGATGTGGTCGTGACCGGAACTGTTCTGAACAGTGTTGCGAACGAGGATCTCTACACGGTCAAGTATAACGGCACAAACGGCACAGTCATCCCCGGTATGGAGATGACTTACGCTGATCCGGATAACGGACCCGATCGGCCCCGCGATCTGGTTCTTGACGCAAACGGTGATATCTATGTCACCGGCGTTACTCTTACGGTCACCGGGATGAGTGATTTTGTGACCATCCGTTACAACGGCGCGACCGGCTTTCCGACCTGGACATCATTCTACAGCTCGGGCGGCAGCAACAGCGATATTCCAGCCTCACTGACGGTCAATAATGTCAGAGTGATGGTCACCGGTTACACCGCCAAGGATGGGGCGGACGATGATTTTACCACCCTCAAATACAATAAGGACAATGGCCATGAACTTTGGCCTGCCGCTGCCACCTATAACAATACGGTGGTCAGCAAGGATGATGTCGCCATCTATGTCGGTCGGGATGTGAATGGCAAGGTTTATGTGGCCGGCTGGTCCGACAAGTCCACCACGGCAACTCTTGATTATGATTATTACGCTATCCGCTACAATCCGGGTGATCTGGAGACTCCCACCAACCTGAAGGCGACGGTCGTCGATGAGAACACGATCGATCTCCTCTGGACGGATAACTCGAATGCGCCTAATCCCAATGAGTCAGAGTTTATCATCGAGCGCAAGATCGGCACCGGCGGCACATACGTCGCGATCGATACGGTCGGCCAGGATATCACAACCTACCGGGACGACGAACAGGGCGTGGGGCTTGCGCCGCACACCAAATACTATTACCGGGTGCGGGGGTACAATTCCGCCCTGGAGGAGTATTCTCATTACAGCCCCGAGATCTATGCCAAGACCACGGTGATCAGCATGAACAACGATCCGGGCTGGGTTTTTCGCTATGACGGTCCGGACAGCGGTGATGATGTGGCCATGGATATTGCGGTGGGCCCGGACCTTGATCCGGTCGTCACCGGTTTCAGCACGATCTCGGCCGGTTTTGATTACTACACGGTCAAATTGCAGCATGATCTGATTTACAGTGATGCCGGTTCTGTATCGCTCGATCTGAATGGCGATGGGCTTGCCGATATAAAGGCTGATTTTACAGCTCCCCTGACGGCCGATGCCGGCGTGGTATTCGACACAACCCTGAGCGGGGCGGTCATTCCCGGAGCCCATACCGGTGATGCGGTAGGAAATACAACGCTCTCCGCCATCACCGTGCCGGAACACAATGAAGACAAGATCGACCGAAACGCGATCGGCATCACCCTCTCGTGGGACCATGCGAACAGCGTCTGGACGCTGACCGATAACGGCGGATATGTTGACGCAGCCATCCTTGATGGTTATGTCGGCCAGCTCTGGGATGATCATTATGATGATCCCGGCAACAGTGACGACATGGCCCAGTGTCTCACCGTGGACCAGAACAACGATGTTGTGGTGTCCGGGAGTTCGTACCTGTTTACAAGCGGTTACGGAGCGACCAACGATGTGTACACCAGAAAATATCCTGCCTCGGGGCCGCCGCCGTTCGGCGACCCCTTTATCTGGGAAGACCAGTATGACGGCAGCGGCGGTGACGACTACGTCCAGGCCATAGAGTCGGTCACGGACGGGAGCGGCAACGTGGCGGTGGCCGGTTATGGTCAGAATGTTGCCGGTAACTATGATATCTACGTTCTCTATTACCTCAGTGACGGGACCAGGCTCTGGGCGGACGATTACGATTACAGCGGTGAAGATGACCGGCCGGTGGCGCTCACCATTGACCAGGAAGGAAATATCATCATGACCGGCTGGGTCATGTCCGGCGGCGGCTATGATATGATCACCAGAAAATATTGTGCGGTCGATACGAGCGCTGCCTGTGTTGCCGCAGGGAAGGTTGCCGGAGAAGTCATCTGGACGGTGGTGCATGACAGCGGGAACGGTGACGATGAGCCGGCAGATGTAACGACGGATTCATCCGGTGACGTCTATGTGGCCGGTTTTGTTGCCGGCGGCGGCAACAGGGACACCTATCTGGTCAAACTGGCTTCCGGCGATGGCGCCGAGGTATGGGGTGCGCCGATTATTGAGAACGGTCCCGGCAATGGTGACGACAGGATTGTTGCCATTGAGATGGATCGCAATGATGATGAGTTTGTTGCAGCGGCCACCTGGAATCTGGGGGTTGGCAACAATGAGTTCAGGATGACCCGGTATACCACCGCCGGGGCTGTGATCTGGGATGATATGTATGACTCGCCGGCAACCGATGACAAGGTGCAGGCCATGGGTATGGACGGATCCGGAAGTATCTGCATTGCGGGGACGATGGGAACCGGCGGTTCCAAAGACCTGCTGGCCGTCAAATATGATTATGCCGGGGAAATTCTCGGCTCAACCTCTTACGATGGCGGGCATTACCCACCGCTTGATGAGATGGCGGCGGCGGTCACTTTCAACCGCTACGGCGAGGGGTTTGTCGCCGGCAATACCATGAACCCCGCCGGCGATTACGACTATCTGGTCATGCTCTGCGAGGGTTATGTTCTGCAGGCCCCGGCGCCGTTTACCGTAACGCCGCACTATCTTTCGGTGGATTTCAGCTGGGTCAACAACGCGCCCGCTGCCGACAGTTTCTCCCTGGAAGGGAAAGTCGGGGCCTGTCCCATCATCGACACCGACACCACCTGGCAGCGAACTTTCGGGCCGACGGACACCGGCCATACCGAAACCGGTCTGGCCATGGATCAGACCTACTGTTTCCGGCTGAAAACATCCGTCGCCGCAAGCGGTGAAGACTCCCGCTGGCTCTACCGGCAGGTCACAACCACGGTGCCGCCGGCCCCGGTAAATTTCAGCGCGGCTGCCGTTACCACGACCAGAACGCAGCTCACCTGGGATGATGTGCTGAACGGCGAGGAAAGTTTCAGGATCGAGCGGTGTGACGACACCGCCGCGAATTGCGGCACCTCCGATCTCTCCTTTACCTATCTTGGCAGTGTACCAGCCGGTGGGGTCAGTTTCGACGACCCAACCGTGTGCCCGGCCCAGGCATACACCTACCGGATTCGAGCGGTGAACACCCTCTGGGGTGAAGAGCCTTTGTGGGCCTACGCCGAAGCGACCACCCCCGGCCCGGCCGATCCGGTCATCACTTCGGTGATTCCTCAGTCGGAAGGAAGGATCGATCTTGCCTGGTCGGATACCAATGGTGATGAGACCGGTTTCAGGATATACCGGTGCGCGGGACCCGGCTGCACCATTGATCCGGCAACCGATTCGCCGGTGGCCCTGGTGAGCGCCCCGCTGGACAGCATCGTTTCGTTGAAGATGGACGAGTCCTCCTGGACATCGGGGAGCCCGGATGTTCTCGATAGTTCCGGGAATAATCTCGACGGGACCTCATATGGCGATGCTGAGCGGGGTGTTTTTGACGGAACGGACGATTATGTCGATCTGGGTGATCTCGATGCCATGGATGCGCCGGGTGCCTTTTCGGTGGAGCTGCGTTTCCGCCGTGATTCGGAAACAGTTTCGGCAACCAACCATAACATCAATAACGTGCTGATCGCCCAGTCGTCGGCCGTTACCAACGACAACTTTGAGATCGGCACCGATGGTCGCTATATTGAGCTGTATCTTGACACCGCAAGTGATGTGAATGAAACCAAGAGTGCCGAACTCGGCCTGGCGGTCGACGGTAACATCCAGAACAACATCTGGTATCATCTTGTCTTCACCTATGATCAGAATGCGGCTGATACCTTTGAAGCCAAGCTGTATCTGGATGGAGCACTTCTTGCGCAATGGGATGATCCGGAAGGACTGTTAAGTGACAGTGCTTCTTCACCGCTGACCATCGGGATGGCCAGGCCGGACGGCGAGGCGGTCACTCCTACCGGTTTCTGGGGTGATTTTAATGGTGAGATAGATGAGGTTACCATCTATAACCGGGCTTTGGGTGCTGCTGAAGTTGCCGATTACTATGGCGGCGGCAATATTCCAACGACCTACAGTGATGAATTTCTTGATGCAAACCAGATCTATCGTTATCTGGTGACTGCGTTCAAGGCCACTCCTGCCGCCTGCGGCGCCGGGATCGGCTGGGAAAGCGGCGCCGGCGGTTATGACCAGGGCACAACCTTACTTCCGGGCCCTCCTGTTCTGCTGAGCGCAGAAACTGATCCGGTCGATGTGACGACACATGTTAATCTGACCTGGCAGGACAACACCGAATTTGAGGAAAACTTTGTCATTGAACGCTGTACCGGTGACTGTACCGGCGCATTTGTGGTGAATGATTCTTTTACCACCGGACCGAATCCCGGCATGGGCGGGACTGTCAGCTGGACCGACACCGAAGCTTGCTCCGGAACCTATACCTATCGGGTCAAGGCGGTCAGAACCACCGTGCCGGTCTGGGAAACTCCGGCCAGCATCGATGAACTGACAGCGTCAACCGGCAGTGCGGTTGCGCCATCGGCCCTGTCCGCCCTGCGCCTCAACGAAGAGGAGATTGAACTTTCCTGGACCGACAGCACTATCGATGAGACCGGCTTTGTGGTCGAGCGTTGCATCGGCGCCTCCTGCATCGAGGTCACCTTTCCTCCCAGCGCGGGTACAGGTATGGTCACTGCGGTTGATAGCAGGCTGATCCCCGATACCACCTACGACTATCGGGTCAAGGCGGTCAAGTCTGCAGGGGCCTGCTCCTGGCAGACCGCTTTCACAACGCCTCAGGTTTCGGCAGACACCGCTATTCCGCCAATCTCTCTTTCTGCGGTCTCACCGAATACGACCCGGCTCGATCTCTCCTGGACCGACACCACGGCACATGAGACCGGCTTTATCCTGGAACGGTGTGACGGAGATTGTACGGCCACCTTTACCGTGGACCAGACCTCCGCACTTGATGCCGGGGTGAATGGGTATACCGACACCTCGGTCTGTGAAAACTCGCAGTATACTTACCGGGTCAGGGCCATCAGCCAGGATCTTCCCGGCGGTATGAACGGTTGCTGGACCAAGCGGCAGAAGATCTCCATCACCCCTTTCACTCCGGAGACGGTTGTTCAATTCACGGTGAATCATGTTGCCGGTATGCAGGCTGACTTTGGTGACCTGCGCTTCTACCGCTTCACCGATGGTTCGGAAGCTTACGGAGAAGTCATCCCCCACTGGTTTGACAAGAAAACCGACGGGGTCAGCGCGGTGATCTGGCTGCGCACCCCGGCGGACGGTGACAATCTCTACCTCTACTGGGGCAATACCGAAGCCCTGGATACCAGCGACGGAACCGGGGTCTTTGATTTCTTCGATGATTTTGCGGGGACAACCATCGATACCGCCGAATGGCAGGAAAACGATGACGCGCAGAATGAAATTTACCAGAATGACGGGCTTTATCTTGATTATAAGGATACCAGCTGGCTTTCGCTGATCTCAAAAAGGACTTTTGATCGCGCAGCTGCCCCGACCGTGTATTTTCGCTGGACGCCTCTGACCTCAAGTTACAGTCAGCGGCATTGGTATGGCGGTTGGGAGACCGATCAGACTTCCAGTATCAGTGTGGCCGGTTTTGCCCACAGTTTCGGTCCTTATAACAACTACGTGAATTACACCCACGAACTCAATGTGGATCGTGGGCGGGATTATGTCAGGTACTTTGACATCAACTACCAGTACGAGACCAAGGTCGAGGTCGTTCCAACAGGCGGGGCCAGGTCTTATCTGCGGGGCGGTTACACGCACACCATCGCGACCTATCGGCATCTGAACTGGGACTTGATAAAAGACACCACCACCCTCACCGGTGCTAATCTGGTCACCACTGATCCGCTGCGGATCGGGGTCCTCCAGTACACCTCCGACGTCCTGATTCATTCCATCGGGGTCCTGAACGCTTCTCCGTCTTTGCCTGTGGTGGCGTTTGATCCGGCGGTGGACGTTGCCTGCAACAATCTGCCCCACGTCTGGACCAGTAACGACAGCAATCTGATTACCCCGACTGTGCAAGCCGCCGTCTCTCCGTCAAGCTTTACCGCGGAAGCCCTGTCCGAATCGGAAATTAAACTTTCCTGGCTGGACGAAACCGATGACGAAACCGGTTTTCTGCTGGAGCGTTGCAAGGGGAATGACGCCGATTGTGTTGCAGTCGGAGCCCCTGATTTTGACTGGTCGCTGGTGTTGCCGCCGGTGGCGGTGGTCACCCCTACGGTGGCATACCTGATGGAGGAGGCCTCCTGGCCCAATACCGCCGGTGATGTGCAGGACAGCTCGGGGAACGCGAACCACGGCACTTCTTATAACGGGGCAGGGATCGTTACGGATCCGGAGCGGGGGCTGGTCGGAGAATTTGACGGAGTGGACGATTATATTCAGATCCCCAATTCCGCTACCCTGCAGGATCTGACCGATGGCAGCTTTACCTTTGCCGCCTGGGTGAATCCGGACACGGTCCCGCCGGCCACCGATCCCAATCCGCCGGCCAATAACTATAATTATACGATCATCTCCAGGCCGGGTTGGCATACCGGTATATTCTATAATTCGAACGGCAGGTTTGCCCTTACCGTTTACAACGATCAGGACCAGCCTTTTTCCGCTTTATCCTCCGATACCTATCTGCCCGGTTCGTGGCACCAGGTGGTCGGGACCGTTGACGCTGTGAACAAACAGCTCAAACTGTTCGTAGATGACCGCCTGCAGAGCTCCCTGACATACACCGGGACGCTGCGTGATTTCGGGACCTCGCCGTATTATGTCGGAGCTACCCCGGGGGCCGCGTATACCTTCCATTTTGATGGCCGGATTGATGATGCGAGGATATTCAACTATGTCCTGACCAGGTCGGTTCATGTTGACAGCGGGCTTTCGCTTTCCACGGAATATACCTATCGCCTTCGGGCGGTGAAGGACAATGCAGCCTGTATCTGGGATACCGGGGATACGGTCCGGTTCACCGAGTCGACCCTGGCGCCGCCGAAACCGACCAACCTGGTCGCGACCCCGTTTGACACCACCAGGATTAATCTCGTCTGGGACGATAATACAACTTCCAATACCAACTTTGCCATTGAACGGAGCATGTATAACGGCAGCAGCTGGGACGCCTTCGTCCCGGTGGTAACGGTCGGGCCGAATGTTGAGTCCTATTCGGACACCGGAGTTTGTAACGGAACCGAGTACAAATATCGGGTCCGGGCGATCGGCGAGGAGGAGGGTGTGCCGTGGCCGGATGACTGGAGCGATGAATCAATCCCGGTCACCACCGATGCCATGGTGACCCCGACCCTTGATTCCGTCACCAGGGTTTCAGAGACCAGGATCGATCTTGACTGGACCGATCTGAATGATGACGAGACCGCTCTGGAGCTTGAGCGATGCGTGGGTGTTTCCTGCCAGACCATTACGGTTGGCGGCGGCGCCTCCGGCTACTCGGACGTCGGCCTGAACTCTGACACGACCTACTGTTATCGGATGAGGGCGGTCAAAACAGGGCCCTCGTGTGACTGGCAGACTGAGTACCATCCGGTCGCACCGCTCTGTGCCACCACCACGATCACGACCCCGGTAATTTCGGCTACGGTTACGCCGTCTGACACGACCAGGGTAAATCTTTCCTGGACCGACACTACCGAGTCGGAATCCGCATTCCGGATCTGGCGTTGTAATGATGATACCGCAGACTGCGCGAGCGATGCCAATTTCACAGAGATCAAAAACGCCGGACCGAACCAGCGTTCATGGTCCGACGAAACGGTCTGCAGCGGCAAGACCTATACCTACAAGGTCGAAGCGCAGAGCGACGGCCTGCCGGTCAACGGATTCAGCAACGGTGGCGGCGGGAGCTGGAGCAGAAGACGCGCTCTTGCGATTACCGGCTTTCAGGCGAATCAGACAGCCCTTGTCACGATCCCGTATGATTCGGACATGTTGGCGGATTTTGCCGATCTTCGCTTTGTTGATGCGGACACCGGGTTGGAACTGCCCTATGTGATCGACAGCAAAACGGATGGCGTTCAGGCCAAGGTCTGGTTTGTGACCGGCAATCTGAACGCCGTGAATCTCTATTACGGCAATCCATCGGCCACCTCATCCCCGTCAACCATGGCCGCAGTGATGGCCTCGGCCGAGTTCTTTGATGATTTCCAGGGAACGGCGATCGACAGTGACAAGTGGGTTGAAATCGATACGGCAGTCGGGCAGATCAGCCAGAACAACGCGCTTCTCCTCAGTTCTGTCGACAACTCCTGGAACGCGGCCCTGATCTCCAAAAAGACCTTTCCCCGCACCGTGGGCATGGTGTTGTACATGCAGGTTCGCCCTGAAAACGGGCCGACGTCGGATAATCTGATGGCCGGCTGGGAAATGAATCAGACGACCAATCCAAGTTATACCCAGCTGATATATGGTCTGTTCTGGCCGAATTTCGGAAACATCGATGTCTACGAAAAAGCAAGCGGCCGGAGTTACATCGTAGCCACCCCGTACATCGCCAATACCGATTACGAGGTGAAGATCGAGCTGAAAAGCGCCGGAGCCCGTTATTATCTGAGGGGCGGCGCCTATCCGGACTGGCGGCTGATCCAGGAGACCACGAACTATACCGATGCGACCCTGCGGGTCGCCTTTACCCAGTACAACCATCAGATGAAGGTGAATATGGTGGCAGTTGCCGGGCCCGGGACAATGGGTATCACCCTCGGCGCTGAGGAGTCAACTCCGGTTGAAGTATGGAACTCACTGCGCAGTGATTCTGATACGGTTATCACCGCACTCCATTCTCAGCCGGTTATGGACCAGAGCACCACTATTGGAGTTACCGAGTCCTCGATTCAGGTGGGCTGGAACGACATCAACCCCGACGAATCCTGGTTCAGAATTGAACGGGGTGATGAAACCTGCGCGAACTTTGACGAGATCGGTCAGACTGCGGGACAGGATATCTTTACCTATCTCGATACCGGCGCGGATTTGCCGGACGGGGCGCTCGCGTACAATACCACCTACTGTTACCGGGTCCAGGCCCATAAGGATGGCGCCGCCTGCGACTGGGACAGCGGATTTGTTTCCACGGCAACCGCTACGACCGATATTCCCGGTCCGGAAAATCTGATCGCCGACGGGGTTGAAAACACCAGGGTAGAATTGACCTGGGACGACACGACCTCTTCGGAAACCGGTTTTGTTATCGACCGTTGTACCGGGGACAAGACCTTCTGTGACGGTGATCCGGACAATCGCTACAGCCAGCTCGCTACCGTCGGCGCGGGAATCGATTATTACAGCGACACCTCGGTCTGCCCGGACACTGTATATTCATACCGGGTCAAGGCGGTCCGGAGCGGCGAGTGGGTTTCAGTCCCGAGCCCATCCGACGACGCGACAACTTCCGGTGCGCCGACAGCGCCGGGCGGTCTGGCCTTGACGGAGGTCTACGACCAGCAGAACGACAGCCGGCGGATTGATCTGGTCTGGACGGATGTCAATAGTGACGAGACCGGTTTCAGGATCGAGCGGTGTGACCAGACCGCTTCCGGTGATTGTGACACCCTGGACACCAACTACAGTGAGATCGGGAGTCTGCTGAATCATGACGGTTTCACCGCCGGGATCGGTTCCATGTGGGTGCAGGGCGGTAGACTGGGGCTTGGGGCCTGGGATTATACGCCGCTAGTTAATCTCAGTGACGAAACCGGGTCGGTCGCCATCTCGGAGGCTGGTGGGACCGCGGTGCTTGAATCCTCATCAACCGCCGGCACCGGGGTCAACTGGAACCAGGCACTGTTGGGGCTTGCAGATCCGGCCTCCCTGGGAAGCGGCGATCTTGATCTTGAATTCACCTGGGTGCTGCCCGCAGTGACACTTCCGGAATCGGCCAGCCATCAGCATATCCATACGCGGCTCCAGATGAATATGGGAGTGGACAGGATTCTGCTGGATCGGGCTGTTGATGAGGTGAATGGCAGTTATTACCGGGCAGAAATTCTGTTGAACGGAGTTATGAGCGAACAGATTGCCGTGACCAGTGATACTGCCGGGAAGTTCAGAATGATCCGTGCCGGGGCTTCGTACACCCTTTATTACTGGGATTGGCAGGCCAGGGGCTGGCAGGCCATACTCTCTAAAGCCGGCGCCGATCCGGGAGCGGTTCCCTCCTTTGTCGCCATCCGTCAGTTTGCTCACCAGAGCGAAGCGGGGGTATCTTTGCAGGCGGTGATCGATGATTTCCGGATCAATTCAGAGGTTGCGACCATTTACCGTGACTCCGACAACCTGGCCGCCTCGACGGATTATTATTATCAGGTCCGGGCCTTCAAGGAGACGAGTTGCCCGGCCTGGGACAATCTCTACACCGCAAAGGTCAATGAGCTGACCAATCCGGCGGCTCCGGTCCTGACCGCAACAGCGGGCGGTTCAAGAAAAATCAGTCTGGTCTGGACTGATAACGCGGCTGATGAAGAGGGCTATGAGATCGAAAAGATGATCTTCGGCGGGCAATTTATCAAGATTGCCGAGGTCGGGCCGGGAAGTGTCGGGTATATCGACACGACCACCCTGGATCCGGGTGCTACCTATACCTACAGAGTCAGGGCGCATCGTGACGGGCATACCAGTTATTCAGCTTACAGCAACGAAGATTCCGCCACTACCGATGTGATCGGCGGAGGCGGGCTGGATGATACGACCTGCAGATAAAGCTGAGTTGAGCAGCTCGCCTGCTCGTACGAAACTTATACCCGAAGGGTGAAAAGCTCCAGTTGAGCAGCTCGCCTGCTCGTACGAAACTTATACCCGAAGGGTGAAAAGCTCCAGTTGAGCAGCTCGCCTGCTCGTACTGATTAGTTAAGTTAAGCAGCGTGCCTGCTTATACGAAACTTATGCCCCCGGGCGAAAGCGAGCAAGCGAGACACCGAGGCATATACCCGAAGGGAAAAAAACAGATGAGGCTGCATTTATGCTGTTGTGCTGGAAAAGGCTTTCGATAACTCTGCTACTGCTTGCCGTCCTGTTTCCGGCATTGTCGGGAGTGGCTTTAGCCGGACCGGATTTTGCCGCCCTTTTGGGGCCGGTTGACACCCCCGACTTTGATGTGCCGAGCCATGCACTGGCGGTGGACAGTCAGGGGTTCATCTATCTGGCGGGGTCCGCTTCGTCCGGAATGACAGTCTCCCGGGATGCCTATGATTCAACCTATAACGGCGGCCCGAGCGACATCTTCATTGCAAAATTCGACGGCCTCTCTTCAGTTCTCCTTACCGTGACTTTTCTGGGTGGTGGCGGGGCTGAATGGGTCAGGGCGATTATGGTCGATCGGGATGGCACTCTTGTTCTGACCGGCAGTACAAATTCGTCTGATTTCACCACCGTATCCAATGTTCCCGGCGCCGGACGGCCTCTTCTGAAAGACCAGGCAGTCTTTGTTGCCAGGATCGACAACGCTCTCAAACATCTTGAGGGTGTCAGTCTGCTGGGTCCCGGCAAAGGGCTCGCCCTGGCAGGGAGTCATGATGGCAGTCTGTATCTTGTGGGCCAGGCAAATTCAGCAACTTTTCCTTCGTCCGGACCAGGTTGGGACAGGAGCTATAATGGCGGGCCGGCCGATATTTTTGTGGCCCGGCTGGCCGGCAGCCTGAATATTTTGCGCATCTCTTTCCTCGGGGGAATGGGCTGGGAACTGGCCCGGGGATTAACGGTAGAAGAATCAGGCGATGTGATTGTGGCCGGGTTCACCGATTCGCAGGATTTCCCGGTTTCGGCCAACCCCTTTGCTGTAAATCCTGCGGACTCAAACGGCAATGGTTTTATTGCCAGGTTTGACGCCGATCTGGAGAATATGTCGGCCGCAGTTCTGTTGGGCGGCAGCGGCCATGATGTGGTTAACTCACTTGCTCCCGGCAAGGATGGCAGTTTCTATGTGACCGGTCTGACCTTGTCATCTGATTTTCCGGTAACTTCCGGCTCCTTTGACGAGAGTTTCAATGGGGAGGCGGATATCTTTGTCAGCCGGATCAGCGCCAATTTTGAAAAGCTGCTCGCATCGACCTTCCTGGGAGGTGGTGGCAGGGATTGGGCATTTAGTTTGATTTCCCAGGATGATTCGGGGGTATACATCGGTGGTGACACCGACTCGACCACAATTTCCGGTTTGCTTGGAAGTGCCCGGGAAATCCGCAAAGAAGGAGAGGGAGATATTGTGGTTTTCAAAATGAGTCCGGATTTGAAAACTGTTGATGAGGCTGTTTTTACCGATGGTGCTGTGAACGAACGCACGCCGGTAATGACTTTCGGAAAAGAGCAGCGGAAAGTGCTTGCCGGTCTGACAAATTCACCGGGGTTTCCTGCCGGAGCCAATGGTGCAATCGTGCGGAAAGGCAAAGGGTACGAACTGTTTCTGATGTCCCTTGCCCCAGATCCGGCTTCAGCCCGGAATCCTGCCGAGCCTGATGAGAAAAAACCTTAAAGAAATCCGGAAAGAGATCCGGGCATAACTCTTTCATGGTTGTCCGGGCGGATTAATCATCATCAGATCCGCTTTCCGACCTTGATTGAAACTCCCCGCAGCAGATAGCGAACAGCGAGAGGCTTAGAGCCTCCAGCCCGCAACGGGGGTAAACGTATCGCTTTTTCATGTTCATGCCTTCCCGGTTTCAAATCCCGTGCTGTTTGTTCTCTGCCGCGGCGGAGATTGTTTTGTCGGTCCATTCCAACCGGGAAGAACCTGGTTCCCCTTGCCGTTTTCATGGGATTAATTATTGATATTGTGTTATAAAGGAGGTCTTGTTGAAATTGTGCGCCGGTTGTTCCGGTGTTTTGGTTGATGCCTCCCACGGGATAAGACTGTGGGGCCATGGAGAGTCGGAGTGGACAACGAAGAGTTTATCTATTATCGGAAAAAACTGAACAAGACCCAGAAGCAGATTGCAGAATTGCTGGGGACTTCCTTGAAGGCCATTCACAGCTATGAGCAGGGGTGGCGGAATATTCCGACCCATGTGGAGCGGCAGCTTTACTTTCTTCTGGGCAATCTCAGACAGAGTTTTGATTCCCGAAAACCGTGCTGGGTGATCAAGAAATGCCCCCCCGACCGGAAAAAAAATTGCCCAGCCTGGGAATTTGACGCCGGAAAGTTCTGCTGGTTCATTAACGGAACCATATGCGAATGCAAAATTCAGAAAAGCTGGAAGGAAAAAATGGAGATCTGTAAGGGGTGTGATGTGTTCAAAGCCCTGATTTCCGACCTTGAAGAGATTAAAGGATCCGAGTAGTTGTTGCTTTTGGTGATGGGGAAGCGTTGAAAATAATTCCCGCAAAGCAAAAAGAGAGTGTCAATCGGGTTTGCTGACACAATGCAGATGATGTTCAATAATGTTGTTCATCTGGAGATCGGACAGCTTTTCGATGTAGATGGCCTTGTTTTCCGGGGTAAGTTTTCTCACGTTGAAGAGCGGGCAACCTTGATTAACCGTATTGGAGCCGCGCGGGCATTGATGAAAAAGGTCGAGGAGAAAAGATTTTTTGACGGAACGTGCTGCAGAAATCATGATATTGCCCCCTTGTTATGGTGAAGCCGGTCTGACTGCCAAAGCCTTTCATTAAATTGTAGAGAGATCGCTCCTGAATTGAAAGCTTCAGGACTACGGGAAAAATACCTTTTGCCCTGAAGGAGCAATTATCAGTGCGTGCGGGGCGATGAGTCTTTATTGCTCCGAATTTGTGCTGATACTGATTGGGTTTTCTCCATCAAAAAAAAAGGCCACTCGGATCAGGGGGGGGATCGAGTGGCCTTAGGTCGTTTGTCATTGAATGGGGCGTATCAGGGGGAAATTGATATCTGTTTCATTTGATAAGAAGTTCTCGACTTTCGCTTTCGCTCCATGTCATCCGGTCAGGATGCCCAGCAGACCATTTTTGGTCCCGGCTTTTTTCGTCAGGGGGCGGAGCATTTTTGCCATCATGATTCTCCTCATCGAGGCTTCCGGCATCACCTGCGGGGTGCTGCTTTCGGTGAGCAGGTGAAGATCCCTTCGGTTGCCGAAATACCTCACGTTCGGGCCGATTTTTACCGCATCAGATTCCATTTTGACGGCGCCTTTTTTTACATACTTTGCCACCTCTGATTTCGGGTCGTTCAGATCACCGAAGATCCGGGCTCCGGCCAGACAGGTCTGGACACAGGCCGGTTCGAGGCCGGCGGCCACTCTTTCCACGCAGAAGGTGCATTTGTCGGCTTTGCCGTCTTCGCCCAGTGCCGGATTGACGTAACGGGCGCTGTACGGGCAGGCATCGGCGCAGGCGCCGCAGCCAAGACATCTTTCCTTGTCGATCTGGACGGTGCCGTCAAACGGGTCTTTCCAGGTGGCGGCGACTTCCATGGTTTTGGTTTTACCGGTCCCGGCTTCGGTGAAGGTCATTGCAACCGGATCCGCCGGGCACACGGCCACACAGGCTGGCTGGTCGCAATGATTGCATAACCCCGGATAGTAGGTTGAGGCGAGTCCATGGGGGGTATTGCTCGGTCCCAGTCTCTTCACCCAGTTCCTGCCCTTGTCGGCCGGGACGTCCCATTCCGCTTTGCAGGCAACCGCACAGGCATGGCAGCCGATGCATTTTTCGAGGTCGATAACCATTCCATATTGTTTCAAGGTGATTCCTCCCTTTGATTGTTGATCAGTTATTCATTGCGCCGGATGTTCAGGCCGGTATTTCCAGGGTCCTTCCGTCCTTGATGACCTTGACGAAGCTGGTCCGCATGCCGGTGGCGCCGGTTTCCGGGTCGATGGCAAATCTGGTGATCACCGCCTGGTCATCGATTCCCTGCCCTTTGCCGACGGTGAGTTCCGGGTTCATCGCGCCGTAACCATGGGCGAGGTACACGGTATCTTTCCGGATCCCCGGGGTCACCTTGACCACCGTGCTGTTCCTGGATTGAATGCCGTCCTGGTTGATCAGCATCACCCGGTCGCCGTCCTTGAGGCCCATTTTTGCGGCGGATTGGTCATTGAGCCAGAGAGGATTTTCCGGCATTTCATGATGCAGCCAGCTGTTGTTCTGGGTCCGGCTGAAGCTGTGGACCGGAGATCGGCCGTAAACCAGACGGGCAAAGCCGGCCGGAACCTCTTCGGTGGCAACATAGGCCGGGGAGCCCGGGAAATTGTTGTCGACAACCTGTTCCGAATACAATTCGACCTTGCCGCTGTCGGTCTCGAATTCGAACTCACGCTTCCCGGCAGGAGCGTATGGTGACTTGCCATCCTGCAGGTAGATGCCGTCCAGTTTTTTCAGGGCCGCGATGGAAAGTTTGGCCTCCGCCAGGCGGATATCGACATGCTCTTCGATGGAGTTGACCGGGATCTTGTCGCCGTAACCCATTCTTTTCGCCAGTTCGTTGATGATCCAGACCGAGTCCTTGCGCTCGAACATCGGCTCGACCAGCGGCATCCTGGCGGTTATGAACTGCTGCGGTTTGTCGGCCGGGTTCCACTGCATGCCGGTCTTGACGTAGTCGTATCTTTCCAGATAGCTTTTCTCCGGCAGCAGGATATCCGCATACATGGTGATGTCCATCGGCATGACATCGGTGACCATCACGAAATCAACCTTCTGCAGGGCTTCGATGGTCCTCCGCTGATCGGGGATGGTCTGGATCGGATTCTGTCCCCAGGCAATCCACGCCTTGATCGGATACGGCTTCTCGGTCAGGGTGGTCTCCCGGATGGCGTCGGTCGGGGTTCCGGGCGGGTGGAAAGGCCAGAAGGTGGAGAGATCGCAGTCTTCGGCAAAGACCCCGTGTCCCCAGCCCTTTTTGCCGAGCTTCATGCCTTTCGGCCTGATCAGGCCGCCGGGGACCCCGTAAGCGCCGAGAATTGCGGTCAGGCAGGCCTGGGCCCGCAGCCGTTGAAAATCGGTGCCGTACCAGGTGGTATGCCGCCCGGGATGGACTGAAACGTTCGGCAGGGAAGCGCCGAGCAGGTCGGCAACCTGGAGGACCTGTGCCACCGGTACGTCGCAGGTTTCGGCCGCCCACTCCGGAGTGGCGTGGCTCATGCTTTCCTTGAATTCCTGAAAGCCGGTGCAGCTCCTGGCCACAAACTCCTTGTCATATTTGCCGGTGGTGATCAGCCGGTTCATGACCGCCTGCAGAAAGGCGGTGTCGGTGCCTGGTTTGATGGCCACCCAGATATCGGCCTTGCTGGCGGCGGCCGAGAAACGGGGGTCGAGAACGATCAGCTTGGCGCCGTTTTCAAGCCCCTTCAAATATTGTTTCAGGTGGGAAACGTGGACATTTTCCCCCAGGTGGGTGCCGATCAGGAGAATCGCCTTCGCGTTGGCCATGTCGACATTCTCTCCCGGTGCAAACCCGAAAGTGGTCATGTAGGCCATGTCCCGGACTCCGCGACATTGGTAGAATGACGCTTCGCTGATATTGGGGGTGCCGGTGAACTCAAAGTACTGCAGGGGGTAGAAGGCCGAGGCGCCATGGGGGAAAAGGGCCACCGAGTGGGGGCCGTATTTTTTCTGGATCGTCTTCAGTTTTTCGGCGCTTTCGTCGAGAGCCTCTTCCCAGCTGATCCGTTTCCATTTCGGGGCGCCGCGTTTGCCGACATTCTTCAGCGGGTATTTAAGCCGGTCCGGATCGTACAGCAGCTGGATGCCGGCGTTGCCGCGGGCGCAGATGCTTTTGCCGTTCTCGATGCTCTTGGGGTTGCCTTCGAGTTTGACCAGCCGGTTGTCGCGGACTTTGCCGATCAGCTGGCAGCGCCAGAAGCACATCTCGCAGACTCCGCCGCTGACGGTTCTGGTGTCGGCAAAACTCCCCGGGGCGGTGAATGGTTTTCTGGTTAAGCTACTCTGCTCCGCCCGGGCGATTTTCGCAAGCGGTACTGAAGCAGCTGCCAGAGAAGCGGTCTGCAGGAACTTTCGTCTCGTCAGGTTGTATGACATCGTGCTCTCCCTCCGTGGTAAAAAAATCAATCAGGCCGACCATGACTTTGTAGAAAGGGTGGGCGGCCTCCTCAATTACTCGTTGCTGGAATATCTCAAACCAGGGGCGGAAATACCGTTTCAGAAACCGGGTTTCGCCGTCGGTGTCACCGGCTTCTGCCAGATGGGATAAAAATTCAAGTTCGGTCACCAGATAATCGGGAATATCCTCCCGGGCGGCGAGATCAAAACCCTTCAGACGGTAAAAGCCGAGGACCTCCTCCGTGCTCTTCCCCATCAGCGTTCCTTCTCCGGGCAGGTAGACAGACCCGTAAGGAGGGGCGATGGTCCCCGGCACCCCATTGATAAAGAGGCGGGTATGTTCCACCTGAAGGGATTCCAGAGGATCGGGATCGTTTTTAAGGGCGCATTGAAGTTCGTGCTGGGCATCAAATCTGCCCAGCTGTTCAAGGAGGAGATAGAGAAAAGGGAGGACTGAATCATCAGGAAACTGTTGTCCGGGATACTGCATTGACCGGGCAAGAAAACGGTATATTGCCGCAAGCTTCACATTGGTGTCTTCTATGTCAGCAGGCATTGATTCGTCACCACCGGGATAAAATTGAATGCGCGGTCCGGGGACTGTAAAAATTTCTGAACCGCACGACATGTAAATTTAAATATTCATATAAACCGTAAATAATATTTTATGTAAAACATTACAATCAAATATGTCTTAAAGAATATAATAAAATACTTAAACAGTGCAAGGGATAATTTCCAGGCGGGATTTTTTTGTTCTCGAAATCGGGATTACCGGCGAGGGAGTTCCACCGGCAATTGGCTGTGGACAATGATCGACAGGGGTCTCACCGCTGCCCGGCAGGCCAGGATCAGCACGCCGTGGTCGGAAGCCTCGGCGAGGGTGGAGGTATAGAGAGGGTCAATATCGGCGGCCGGGGTGAAGCGGTCCGCATCTTCACGCTGTACACAGAAGATCAGAACAGCCCGGTGACCGTAGTTCCTGAGTCGCATCAGTTCCTGCAGGTGCTTTGTGCCGCGGGCGGTCACCGCGTCGGGAAACATGGCGGCGCCGGCCCGGACCAGGGTGCAGTTTTTGACCTCCAGATAGGTCTGGTGTTCCATGTGGGTCAGCAGGAAATCAAGCCTGCTGTCTCCTGTTTTTACTTCGGCCCTGATTGAGCTGAAAGGTTCAAGCTCTGGAAAAACGTGATTTTCAATACCCTCCCGGACCAGGTGGTTGGTCAGTGAAGTGTTGATCCCCGCCCATACTGATCCGGTTTTCACCATTTCCAGAGTATGGGGGTATTTGCGGTTCGGGTTCCCGGATTTCGAGATCATCACCTCGGAACCCGATTCAGAACAGCCCAGCATGCTGCCGGAATTGGGGCAGTGAACGGTAAGCACCCGGCCGTCCGGCAATTCGACATCGGCCAGAAATCTCTTGTAGCGTTTGATCAGCCTGGCCGGTTGCAGGGGGGATGGGAAGTTCATGTCGAGAGATTTCCGATATGGTAATGTATTAAGGTGTCGATCCCGGTTGGCAATGTCCGGGATCGCGGTAAAGGTTTGTCCCGCAGCAGAGAACAAGCAAAAAGAGACTTCGGGCTTCGGGGTATTTCCCTCTCAGGGAATAATAAAATAACCGATACGGTTGGTGGTTGTCGATGGCACGGGATTTAAAAGAGGGAAAAAAGAAGGCGGTTGCCCTGCGCTATGATCCTGCCCGGGACCCGGCCCCGGTAGTGGTCGGCAAGGGTCTGAACCTGCTGGCCGAAAAAATCATTGCTCTCGCTGAAGAACACAACATCCCGATCCATGAAGATTCCGATCTGGTCGAAGTTCTCTCCCGTCTCGACCTGATGGCCGAGATCCCGCCGTCTGCGTATGTCCTGGTCGCGGAAGTCCTCGCCTTTATCTATCGTACCAACGAAAAGTACTGAAAGCGGGGTCTCTCTTTTCCGGTATATTTTCTTATGCATCTTCGCTTGAACTCCATACGTGACTGGTTGCGGGCCAGAGTGTCCGACTCGGTCATGGGCATCGCCCTGAGTGCTGTACTTCATCTCGTGGTGATTACATTCCCCGGTTCGATCCCGCTGGTCAACCTGCCGGAGACCCAGGACTCCAAACAGAAAAAGGGAACCGGCCTCTCCCGGGATGAATGGAATGGTTCCGGGCCGGAGGGGATGTCCGTGCTTACCTCCGGGGGCGCTGTTGCAGGCGCCGAGCGACCCCTTTTCTGGGGAAACCCGGTCTTTACGAAAGACGAGCTTGGTCCGGGAATCGTTATTGAAAAGGGGAGGGTGATCAAGACCCACACCAAACGACCGCCAAACCTCCGGCCTCCGGAATTTACGCCTTATATTCCACCGGTCATCGAAGAGCTGACCATTGACCCCGATCATGATGTCCTCAAACGGGTGGTGGCGGCTGACTACGATAAGAATGAGCTGGAGCGCGAGAAGGGGCTTTTTCGGCAGGCTCTTGCCGAAGATCTGCAGGACTGCCGGCTGGACCGGATCCCTCTGGAAGAAGCGCTGCTTAAGCTGCGTTATTTCCGTCTGCAGGATGAACTTCTGCAAAAGGGGAAGAAACCGGATTTCAGTTATACCGAGGTCCGTGATCGATTTCGTGACAAAATCGCGGCGATCAGGCGGGAAGTGAACGAAGTGTCTCCTGAAGACCGGGGCACCGCACTCCTCATCGCCTGGCGCAAGGATAAAATATACGAGGAAAGGCGCGGCCACTCCCTGTTCAATTCAATCTGGTACGACATCTACAACTGCCGGTCGGGAAGCGAAGAGCTGCTGATGTATTTCAGCCGCTATCATCCCGAGCTCGAACTGGGGACGGTGCGCGGCAGTGTGCGGAAATACGACGGCACCCTGATGGGGCATATGGACCCTGCAGTGAAAATAAACGGTCGGTGGCTGGTCTTTAAAACGGTGTCACTGGATACGGTCCTGGTGGAGGAGTACACTATCGGCGAGCTGTATCCCCTGGAAAAGATCCTTCTCGACTATCTGCCGGACCTGGAAGATGACTTCTGCCGCTTCAATTCGCCATTAGCCAGGAACGGTGAACCGCTGGCAGGTGATTTTGATCTCTACACAAAAAGCGATCATCCCCTGGTGGTGAAAGAGAAGGTGTCGACGATCATTCTGCGGCGCGAGAACGCGCCCTATTCAGGTCCTTACCGGATGATGGGCCGGGAAGATCATCTGCTGCATGAGATGCTGGTCCGTTACCAGCCCCTGAACAGTGAACGGGAGCTGCTCAATGAGAGCGATCCATACGGTGATCTGCTCTTTCACCTGTTGCTGACCGCACCGGATGAACGGCAGTCTCTGCTGGATCTTTACCTGCGCAAACGAGTCACAACCTATCCAGCCAGGTTTAAAAGACCTCTGCGGATCGCACCTTACATCCCGGAATATGGGGATCTTCTTGCCACCATTGAGCAGCAGAAGGCGGGCGGTAAGCTTGAGCTCTCTCCCGGTAACCTGGTGGTGTTATCACATTTTGCAGGACATGGCGAGTATCTCAGGTTGAACAGGGAACGGATGGCCGAACTCACCCGGGTGGTGGTGCCACCGGCAAAGCTCCAGCTGACGGGAGAGATCAGGGAATTTCTGTTCTCTGCGCCAAAACAGGGGGTATCTGCCATCTTCGCGCCATTCGCAGAACCCCGTGACCTTGTTGCCGGGCTCCTTGATGATCTCTATGACCTGTCAATGCCGGTAGATGTCGAGCGGGAGCGGCGGGCAAACGATACTTCCGCAAGGGCGATAGCCATCGCCAAGGCAGAGCTGCTGGGCCATCCCCGAGAGGGTGATGATCTCCTTGAGCAGCGGATCTCTCTGCTTGAAGATGTGTTGTCATCCAAGGTGGTTGATTCTGCCGGGGGTGAGGCACGCTCGCGCCATGAAATTCCGGCGTCTCTCACCTTCGCCGAAACTCTCGCTCAGGGTGGCAGGCAGGGGCTTTCCCCGGGTTTTATCAAGGATATGGTGGAATTGCTGGGAGAAGGCGAGGCGGTTCACGCCTTTCTCAACTATCTGCAGCCCATGATTGCAACTGGTCCGCCGGAGAACAGGACGGTCTCGCCGGACCGGCAGCGGACCGCCGAGATGCTCGGTTATTTCGACAGATTCCTTTTGCTGGAAAAGAGCAGGCAGCAGATTGTCCAGGCGGCCCGGCAGCTGTATAAACGTCACCCGGATCCGGCAATCAGGGTAGGGGCTGCCCAGTTCCTGGTCCGAAAGGGAGTTCTTGATCCGGCCCGGGCAGGGGAGGACTATATCCTTTATCTTGCCCGAAAGCCATTCGATGTGCGGGAGCTCCGTTCCCTCCTGGAAACGGGATTGACTGTGCAGCTGGCCCGGGAACATCTCCGGAGTCGGATCAGGATGATCTCCCTCGAAGGGATGGAGGCCTGGCGCCCTGGCCGTGCGGGCAATGACCAGGTCGCACCGGCCCAGTTGCAGCTGGATGAACTGATGCGCGGCGCCAACATCCTTGGCGATGATATTGCAAGGAAAAGTATCGCCGGGAAACTTGTTGACCTGCTCATGGCGGTGTTTGAGGCAGATTCCGCAGCGGCCGGGAGAAATGTCCTCCATTATGCCAACGGACTCAATGCCTTGTCTGCACTTTCGCGAAGTGACGTCGAAGCGGATGAGATCACCTTTTCACGCTTTATTGAATTCGGGGCCGGTGATCCGGCCGGGTTTCTTTTTGCAAAGCCGATGAGAAACTGGCTGGGGGAAGACCGGTATCAACGCCTGATCGCGAAAGCCATCAAAGAGGAACAGTCGGGGTTTGCCTCTGCCCTGGTTGATCTTGTCCGCCTGCGGGACCAGCTGGAGTCATCCCGGATGATTGAGGAAGCTGCGGATCTCCAGGGGTGGCTTGAGGGCTATGGCGCCACCCTGCAGAACCTGTCCGGTCGGGTGGCGGCAATCACCTTTTTGAATGGGCTGACATTTCTGGAAGGGCAGGGTGAAGAGGCGCAACGTTTGCAGACCGCCATCCTTGCAGAACTGTTCAAACAGGTTGAGTTGCAAAAAGATTTTGCCATGATCTGGGGTGAGGAGATCGCCGCAGTTCGTGATGGGGCGTTGCTGAACGAGAACATGTTCCGCGCTCTTGAATTTGGCGGCTATTTCACGCAAAAGAGCGGTCAACCCGGCGGGCTCGACCTCAATCATGCGCCAACCATCCGGGTCGAGGGGGAATTTCTCTCGCCCTGCGGTCCCATGGCAAAGATTGTTGATGCTCGCAACGCGCCTCAGAATGCGCTTTTTACCAAAACGGGGATCTACTTCGACAGTATATTGGATGCGGAAAACAGTCCGGCAGCGGCCTCCCTTGCCCTCCGTCGTGAACGGGAGTTGCGCGAGCTTTTGACCAGCCGGCCGCTTGATGCCAAAACCCGCAAGGAGCTGGACGATACGGAAGCATTTTTTCAGGATCTGGATAAGAGCGGCTACTGCGATATCAGGCGGCTGTACGTCCTTGAGAAGCTTCTGAAGCGGGCCGTCCTGCCTGAAAGGGTCCCGGATTGGATCCTCGCTCTCGCCCGTGACAGTTTCAGCCATGAAATGGAGTATCTTCAACGGATCAGAAAGAGTGGTGGAATTGAGGTGATTTTTAAAGACTACCGGACACTGGCAAGAGGAAGTTTCAGACAGAGGTGGGGGGAGCACCCATTTTCCATCCGCAACCTTTATGGAACTCTGGTTCTGGTGAAAATGGGTCTCCTCCGGGTGACTCCTTCGGGAGAATTCGAGGTCATCCGGGAAAGAAAAGTATCCGGACCCTTCCGGAGTCCGGCAAATCCCCCTTGATCATTTTAAACCAAAAACTCTTTTGCCGGTCAGATAGCACCTTCCTGCTGGAAATCTCCCGGTTTTCTGTTACATTGCTTTATCTCTCCCCCTGTAAAAAATTAATTTGGGTGACCTGGAGCGACCATGGAGCTTGAGGAGCAGGAAAAACAAAGCCTTCTGTGCAAGGTCGGCCCGCATCATTTCTGCGGCCCGGCAGGAATCGCCCTCGGCGCGGTCATGCCGGAAAACGTTCGCGAAACGGCCTCGGTTCTGCCCCGGTTGGACAGCGGCTTCCTGGCCGATGACAAGATCAGCATGGTCATCGATATGCGCAGGCAGCTCGGCCTCGATCCATTTCCGGACCATGGCGGGCTTTACCTCGTCCTCCGCCTGGGATCCGATGTCGTCTGCTTCAGGGTTGATGAGGTGGCCGATCCCGTTTCCGCTTCGCAGCTGGAACAAAGACATATTCATCTTTCCAGGTTTTATGAGTATTTCAACCATTCGGCCCGGCTGGATGAGGAGAGAGCAAAGAGGGACATGGCGACGTTTCTCGGCGGTGATCCAGGCGAAAACGGCCGCTCTGCCCCTGAAGCGCAGAGCGGCGAGACCGGAACCTTCGAGGAACAGATCGAGAGTCTGGTTTCCGACGAAGCGCTGGCAGCTCTGCTCGAATCGATTCCCACGCCGCCGGATGTGACCGAACCGGTAGACATCGACGCCCCGCCCCTCCTTCCGGCAGAGCTGGCGATGCTGGAAGAACCTCCTCCGCGGCTGCTGCCGAGGGAGAGTCTCGCTGTTGAACCTGCCGTTGAATATCGAGTGCCGCCGCTTCCTTCCTCAGGGCATGAGGAGAGGCGGAGCCCGGTGCGTTTATCCGAACCGATCTCCCCGCCGGATGGGGAAGGAGAAAAACCGCCCCCCCGCCGGCAATACAAAAAGCCTGCGGCAATTCTTGCCATGCTGGCGCTGGTTGTCTTTCTGGCTGTCTGGCTGGAAGACTTTGGCTCTATGAATCAACCAATCGGGACAAAGACCCGGGGAGCGGAAAAACCGGCCCCGGTCGAACCGCCGCCACCCGCTCCCGTGAAACCGGCAGAGAAGGTCGCGGCGGAGCAGGAAAAACCCGCAGTGACGGCGCAGGAAATGCCCCCAGCGCCGGAACCGACGAAACCGGAAGGGACCTCAGAGTTGCTCAGGGTCAAGACGGAAAACTTCACCCTGACCGTGGAACGGCCTCCCGCCTCCGAACGGCAGGACGACCTGCCGCCGGGCACCCCCGCCACGATCGTCACAAACCCCGAGACCGGTAATATCGAAGTCACCCATATCGTTGCCAAAGGCGACACCTTATGGGCCATCGCCGGAAAATACCTGGGAGACCCGTTCAAGTACGTCGAGCTCGCCAGGTTGAGCAGGATCAAGGACCCCGACTGGATCTATCCCGGCGATGTCATCCGGATCACCAAAAAATCCACGGGCCGGGATTGAACAGGCAAAGCGATAAGTTTCCCCCCCCCTTGAGTGGTTAATCCCCCCGCAGTGAAAAGCCTCTCCCTGTTCGCTACCTGCTGCGGAGAGCTTCAAATCACAAAGGGTTTTCCGGCATGCGGCGAAAATCAATTTGCGCATAAAATATGACAGGATGATGAGCGCTCATTTGCGCATGTTAAGAATGAAGATTTGTCTCCTCTCTGCCTTCTCTTAGTGCCGCCTCCCCTTTGTCCACTTTAGGCAGTAGTGGGGGATGAACTGCCTAAAGTGGGGGGTTGCTTGTTTTTGATTATTCGAATTCAACCAGATGCAGATAGCAAAGTTGGTCAGCGCCTTGATCATAGACTACCCGGGAAAGGTTGTGACCGGTGTTTTTGGCCGCAAGAATTGTGTTCTGGGCGGCTTTGCCGAAATCGTTAGCCGGATTGAAGTAAACTACATCGTACATACAGGGAAGGGCAAAATCGCCGACGACTCTGAAGTAACCGAGGGTGCCCGGACCGTTAAAACTTCCCTGTGCCCCGACCGATGCAACCGCTTTGTTGAATTCCTCCTGCTGTTGGGCCTGTGCAAGACCTGAGCACAACAGGAGAGCTGCTACCATAATTAAACTTAATTTTTTCATCTCTTTTCTCCTCTTAATGATAATTTGATAAAAATGAATAAAAAAAATGTAGTGTTAGGCATATAACTGCATTTGTTTGCCATAGTCAATATGTCTGATGCTAATTATGTCCCGTTGTACTTATCTGGTTCTGGTTTAATTTCCCGCAACTTGCTGCGCTTATGTATAACGAAATGCCTATTTGAATACCCCATTGCGCCAAGTTGCTCACCGATTATGGGGGATCGCCGCTAGGAAAAAACTGCCTTCTCTTATTCGTTTCCCGTCTGCTCCCGCTCTGCTCCTGATACGGCAATACGTTGCCTCCCTTTGCGCCGCATGCGTTTGCCGCTTTTGCCGTTATTCCGGCACACATGTTGCAGATTTCAGGGGCAAACAATTTTTCGCGAGGTGGAGCGGTGTTCATAAAAAACAAACTTGCCCTGATTGAAAGCCTGGAAACGATGGTTGCCCAGGAGCAGCGGATGAACCAGATCAGCAACAACCTGGCCAACGTTGATTCTGCCGGATACAAGCGGGAAAGCAACACCTTTCATGAGGTGCTGATCAAGCACATGGACCGGCCGCCAAGGGTCGGCAAGGGGGTAAAGGTAATTACCGACCACAGCCAGGGGACCCTTGAGCCCACGGCAAACCCGCTCGATGTGGCGATCTCCGGGGAGGGGTTTTTCAGGGTCCAGACCCCCGACGGGGTCAGGTATACCAGGGCGGGGAATTTCCAATTGAACAGGGAGGGGCAGCTGGCCACTTCAAACGGCCACCTTGTGCTGGGGGAGAGCGGCACCATCGTGATCGAGGGGGAGCGGGTCACGGTCACCAGCACCGGCGCGGTCATTGTTGATGACGCCGAGGTGGCGCGGTTGCAGGTTGTCAGATTTGCTGACCCGGCCCTGCTTGAAAAAGAGGGGTTGAACCTGTTCCGGCCGGTCGGTGACGAAGGCGGGGAAGAGGCGGCAACGGATTTCACCGTGCAGCAGGGGTATCTGGAAGGGGCGAATGTCAACACCATCGTCGAGATGACCGCGATGATGGACCTCTACCGGGATTACGAGTCCCAGCAGAGAGTGATCAGGGTGGTCGATGAAATGAACAGCGACACGGTGAGCCGGGTCGGCAGGCTCGCCTAAAGTTTCAGGGAATCAAGGTCTCCGGCTTGCAGCCGGGAAACAAATAAAAGGAGCAGGTTTATGATCCGCGCATTGTATTCAGCCCGCACGGGCATGATCGGCCAGCAGCTGCAGCTGGACACCATTTCCAACAACCTGGCAAATGTCAACACCTCCGGGTTCAAGAAGAGCCGGACCCAGTTCGAGGACCTGTATTACCAGGAAATCAGGGCGGTGGGCGCAACCACCGGTGACGGCGGCCAGGTGCCGAGCGGTATCCAGGTCGGTATGGGTGTGCGGCCGACCTCGGTCCAGAAGATTTTTACCCAGGGCGATTACACCGAAACCGGCAATGAGCTCGACTGGGCCATTGAGGGCAAGGGTTTTTTCCAGATCGTCAGGGACGGAGAGGAATTCTACAGCCGGGCGGGAAGTTTCACCCGTGACGCGGACGGCTTTATCGTGAACCAGAACGGTGATCGGTTGCAGCCGGAGTTCGCCATCCCGGCCGGGACCACGGTGATCACCATCGACAAGACCGGTCTGCTGACCGCCAAGGACAACAACCAGCAGATCCTCGCCTCGGTCCAGGTGACTCTGCATGATTTCGTCAATCCCGGCGGCTTGCGGGCGGTGGGTGGCAATCTTTTCAAAGTCACCGACGCCTCGGGCGATCCCACCGAGGCGAATCCGGGTTCCGACGGCCTCGGGACCATCGCCCAGAGATTTATCGAAACCTCGAATGTCGATGTGACCGAGGAGATGATCAACCTGATTGTGACCCAACGCGCCTTCGAGGTGAATTCCAAAGCGGTGACCACAGCCGACCGGCTGCTCGAGATCGGCAACAGTCTGGTGAGATAGGAATCATGGTGATGAGGATCCTCTCCACTCTGCTCGCGATTTTCCTGCTGGCGCCGGGGGTAGCGGCAGGATCCGCCGCCGGGGAGCTGCTTGACGAAGAGGCGCTGCTCCGTATCTTCGAGAAATATGTGACCGCGCTCACCCCCTGGCCGAAGGCGGATCTTGAGATCAGGAAGTTCCGGATCGTCTCCGGGAAGATCAATCCGGTGGAAGGCGAGATCGAGTACCGGATGGTCGGCAATGTCCCCGATAAACACCCTGGCTACAAGAACCTTGAGCTGGCGATCTCGGCGGCAGGCAAAGAGCTGGGCAGGGTGAAACTCTCCGGGGAGCTGCACCGGTTCGGGACCGTTGCCTGCACGGTCAACAAGGTCGACCGGGGAGACGTGCTGCGGAGAGAAGATATCAGAATGATCAGGAGTGATCTGACCTGGCAGTCGGCGGGGGTGATTTTCAATCCTGAGAATGCGGTGGGGAAGAGATTACGCAACAGCCTGCGGGCCGGGTCGGTGCTGCTGGCAGACCATCTTGCCGAGCAGCCGCTCGTCAGTCGCGGGGACACGGTAACGATCATGGCCGGCAGGGCGTCTCTGATGGTAACCGCTCCGGGTCGGGTCCGGGAGGACGGAACGGAAGGGGAGCTGGTCAGGGTCAAGAACATGATGAGCAGAAAGGTTCTCCTGGCCAGAGTCAGGGATGACAGGACCGTGGTGGTTGATTATTGAAGACAATGACGGGAGGAGAGGTGTGGGCATGAAGAAAAGAATACTGCTGGCGGGTGGGGTTGTCTTTCTGCTGTTGAACGGCTGCGTCGCCGTAAGTGGTGAGAATTCTAAGTCGGCGCCCCGTACGGAACTGCCGCCAACCTACATCATGCCCGGTGCGGAAAAACCATTGCCGGTGGTTCGGGAAGGAGCCATCTTTCGGACCGGGACCGGCATGGATCTGTACAGTGACAGCCGGGCGAGAAGGATCGGGGACCTGGTGATGGTGAAAATTGTCGAAACCTCAAGCGGCTCAAAGAAGGCGACGACTACCACCGAGAGAAAGTCAACGGTCAGCGGCGGGGTAACGAGCCTCTTCGGGATCGAGAAATGGCTGGGTGAGCGGAACAGCCGTTTCACGCCATCAGCCACTTCCCTGCAGGCGGGGCTCACCAATGATTTCGAAGGCACCGGCGAGACCAAGCGCAACAGCAACGTTACGGCAACCATTACCGCGAGGGTCATGGACATCACCGTTGATGACAATCTCCTGATCCGCGGTTTCAGGGAGATCCGGGTCAACAACGAAACCCAGCACATCATCCTCTCCGGCCTGATCCGCCCGGCCGACATTGCAGAAGACAACTCCATCCTTTCCTCCCATATCTCCGATGCCCGGATCGAATACAGCGGCTCGGGAATCATCAGCGAAAAGCAGCAGCCGGGCTGGCTCGCCCGCACCTTTGACGTGGTCTGGCCGTTCTGATCACCGGGCAGGGTTTTTGCTGATAGCGAGCTGCACTCTATTTCAGCCAGGGGCTCTTTCCCGGTAAGACAAGCCCAAAGTCACATCCTTCGACAGGCTCAGGATGAGCGGAAGGACTCATCTCCTGATCATCCTGGGATTATCAAAGCCGTGCATCCTGAGCCCATCGAAACCGTCATCCTGACAGTGAGCTTGTCGAACTGTCGAAGGATGGCCCACCTTCAATTCCCCTGCAAATCCCACACTAGGAAAAATATTCCCCACCACTCCGCCCCGGCAGAAAAGCGCCGAAAATTGGCGGTGCCGGAATGATTCGGTCTTCTGGTAAAGTGCTGAAATAACAGGAGAAATCATTTTTATTTGTTCGGGGGCATCTTGCCCGGGCGGTGGCATCCTAATTGCAAATTCAAGCTGACAGAGAAAAAACTGCTATCCATCAAGATTCTGACAGGGAACACAACATGAAGAATGGAAGTCGGGCCGGGGTATCTGTTTCGGGAAGAAGGGGGCTATTTCTGCTGGTCGTGCTGACGGCCTGGCTGGCGATGGGGGCAACCAGCCAGGGTGCCAGGATCAAGGACCTGGCGGTGGTCAAGGGGGTCAGGGACAACCAGCTGGTCGGTTACGGTCTGGTCGTCGGCCTGAAGGGGACCGGCGACAGCAACCGGGCCTCGTTTACCACCCAGGGGTTGGCCAACATGTTGGAGAACCTGGGGGTCCATGTGGCCAAGGACGATCTGCGGGTCAAGAACGTCGCCGGGGTGATGATTACCGCAAAGCTCCCGGCCTTCGCCAAACCGGGCCAGAAAATCGACGTCCTTCTTTCCTCCCTGGGTGACGCAAGGTCACTGCAGGGCGGTAATCTGGTGGCGACCCAGCTGAAGGGGCTGGATAACATGATTTATGCAATGGCCCAGGGGGCGGTGGTCATCGGCGGAACCGATGAACAGAAGCATGAAACCGTGGGCCGGATTCCCGGGGGGGCCACCGTCGAAAAGGATGTGCCGGTCAGCTGGGTGGGCAGGGAGACGATCACCCTGACCCTGAACAATCAGGATTTTACAACGGTGTCAAGAATGGTTCGCTCCGTTGATTCCCTGCTGGGCGGCCCGTATGCGGTGGCCAGAGACGGCGCCACTGTTGATGTGAAAGTTCCCGAGTTGTTTAAAAATAACGAGGTGAGCCTTCTTGCCGCCCTGGAAAACCTTGAAGTGGAACCCGATTCGATTGCCCGGGTGATCCTCGACGAGAGGACCGGCACGGTGGTTATGGGTGATAATATCAGGCTTGGCCGAATGGCCCTGTCCCACGGTAATCTCAGTATAAAAGTCGGCGGAGAAGAAGCTTCCGGGGAGCAGGGCAGTCTCCTGACCATCGAACACGGCACCTCGCTCGGAGAGGTGGTCAGGGCCCTGAACTCGATCGGGGTGACCCCGCGGGACATGGTCTCGATATTCCAGTCGATCAAGGCCTCCGGAGCACTGCAGGCCGAGCTTGAGATAATTTAACGGAAAGAATGGTCATGGGTGACAATAATTTTGTTTTAAGCCTCAAGAAAACGGGCGGTCCGACCGATACCGTAATAAGTAAAGGCAGGTCCGGAAATTCGGTTCAGGGAAGAGAAGGGAAGCTCTCCCGGGATGAGGAACTCCGCGGGGCCTGTAAGGATTTCGAGGCAATCCTCCTCAGACAATTGTTGTCAGCCATGAGAAAAAGTATTCCGAAAGGAGAGCTGTTCGGCGACAGTCATGCCAGGGAGATGTACCAGACCCTGCAGGACGAGGCGCTTGCCGATCAACTTTCCAGAGGCCGCGGCGCCGGGCTTGGCGAGGTGCTGTACCGACAGCTTTCGGGGCAGAACAGGCGGACGGTCGGCAACAGATGATGCATTCACTCTCTACTGAAGAGGAGTAGGACCATGGAAAAACTGCACGAAGCAAAGCCCGGAGTGGTGGCGGCCCTTTTCGCGAGCCTTGAAAAAGAGATCGCACTCTGCGAGGAACTGGTCACCGTTCTCGATATCGAAAAAGCCGCCTTGATCGCGATGAACATGCAGGAGCTGATCAGGCTCTCCGGTCTGAAGCAGAACCTTGCCGAACGGATCAGCCGCCAGGATGAATACCTGCGGGAGACCATCGTCCGGCTGGTTGAGGATTCCGACGGCCGGGTCTACAAGCTCTCCGCGCTCGAACCGGTGATCGCCGATGATGAAGCGGCGTCCCTCCGGCGTTACCGGGAAAAACTTTCCAGCCTGCGCTTCAAGATCGAGGACCGCAATCTGGTGAACCGCCGTTTTGCCGAAGAGACCATGAAGTATATCGGGGATGCGATTTCGATGATCACCGGGGCCATCGCCGAACACACGGCCTATCAGAGCCGGGGCAACCACAGTCCTTCCACCCCAAGGCCCGCCCTGATAAGCAGGGAGGTCTGAAATGGCCGGAATCACTCATTCGTTGAGTATCGCCAAGGAAGCGCTCCTGACCCACCAGGTGGCGGTCCAGATCGCCTCGCACAATATTGCCAACGTTGACACCCCCGGCTACAGCCGCCAGACGCTCGAAGTGGGCGCCAACAGTTCGGTGCCCACAGCCATCGGCAATCTCGGCAGCGGGGTCAAGGCGGACAGTATCCTCCGCCATTACGACCAGTTCATGACCCAGCGGATCTTCAACCAGAGTTCACTGCTCGGCAATCTCCAGGCCCAGAAGGATTCGATGCGGGTCATCGAAACGGTGCTCAATGAAACCCAGGGCACCGGGCTCAACAGCCTGATGAGCATGTTCTGGGACAGCTGGCAGGAAGTGTCGGACAATCCGGACATCCAGGCGACCAGGCAGTCACTGGTCCAGGTGGGGGAGGTGATCTCCTCCCAGCTCGATTACATGAACGAGGAGTTGACCAAGATCAAATACGATGTGGCCCTGGCCCTCGATACCGCCCTGAGCGATGTCAATTACCTGTCGGCCCAGGTGACCCAGCTGAACATCCAGATCACCAGCAGCGAGACCGGCAACAACAAGGCCAACGACCTCCGCGACCAGCGAGACGAGGTGATCAGGCAGCTCTCGGAACTTCTCGATATCTCCTATATCGAGAACAGCGCGGGCGCCTATACGGTCATGCTGCCGGACGGGCATCCGATCGTGGACAAGACCGAATACTGGAAACTCTCCTGGGAAGACAATTCCCTGAAATGGACCAATACCAATGCCAGCGGGATCACCTTTACCAGCACCATCGGTTCCGGGACCGAGGTCGGCGGCAAGATCGGCGGCTGGCTGGAGGTGCGCGGCGAACTGATCGAGAACGTTCCGACCAACTATCTCGGCCGGCTCGATGCCTTTGCCAATGCCCTGATCCGGGAAGTCAACCAGCAGTTTTCGCAAGGGGTCGGGACCGTAGCCTTTTCGGCCGATGTCCTCGGCAAATCGATGGCGAGCAACACCTCGGTCCTCACCACCACCGTTGACGCGACCACCGCCGCCCAGAACATCCAGGAAGACACCTTTATCATCAACAACCGCGAGGTCGGCAGGATTGATGGCGCCGCTGCGGTCAACGGCCTGGCCATGGGCAAGACCTACAATGCGGTCAACGCGATCAACGCGCCGGTCCTGGGAGTCACCGCCAAAATGACCACCCTGGTGGCCGGGGCTGCGGTGACCCCTCTGGGAGCGCCGCCCCTCAATGACGGGGAGGTGATCTCGTTTGAGATCAACGGCGTCGCCGTAAACTACACGGTGGATAACGACGGTGTCGGTACTGATGACAGCGACGCCCTGCCGGCGACGACCTTTGCCACCAACGTGGTCAATGCGATCAACGCCGCCATTTCCGCTTACAATGCATCGGTCGCCAACCCGACCGACGTGACCATCACCGCCGCGGTCGGCGACGGCACCAACGGTGGGGTGTTGAACTCCATCGTGCTCCGCAACACCAATGCCGGGGATGAATCGAATATCATCATCGCGAATCTCCTTTCCACCCCGGCCAGCGGGATCGAGGCCAACCTGGGGCTCACTGCCGGTACCTATAATGCCGATGCCACCCACAACACCGGCGAGATCACCCTTTTTTCCCATGAGCCCTACGAGGTCGAAGGGGGAATCGATGACCGCTTTCTTGATCAGCTGGGCATGGGCGGCGGCCTGCATGTCAACGATCCGGGCGGGGACGGCCGGTTTACCTGGAGTTTTACCGAGGGCGGGATCATCAATTCCCTGCAGGGGTACAAGTATGCCGATGAACTGCAGACCGACGGCGGGTCCATCGAGATCTGGCTTTACAACAAGAACGGGACGCTCGCCCTGCCGCAGCCGGTCTCGATTTCGATGGACCGGGTCGTCACCCTGCAGGATGTGGCCGAATCGATCAATGTTTCGATTACCAACGCCAGCGGCGGTGCATCCTGGCTCACCGCTTCGGTCTACCAGAACCAGTTGCGGCTGACCCCGGACGTGAATCATGATTTCGCTTTCGGTACCGATAATTCCAATATGCTGCAGGTGGCCGGGATCAACACCTTCTTTACCGGCTACAGCGCCGGCACCCTGGAAGTGAACGAAGACGTGGTCAACAATCTCGATCTGATCGCCGCGGCCCGGGTCAACGAGTTCGGCGAGATCTTCAAGGGCGACAACACCAATGCTCTGGAGATCACCAAGATCCAGCGGGCCCAGGACGTGACTTTCACCGGCGGGACCACCGGCAACCTGGACGGGTTCTACAATTCCCTGATCAGCGCGGTCGGCTCCAAGGGACGGACGGTCAACACCGAGTACGAGTTCAACGAAATGGTCAGCAATCAGCTGGCCGCGATGCGCGATGACGTGTCCGGGGTATCCCTCGATGAGGAGATGGCAAACCTGGTCAAGTTCCAGCATGCCTATTCGGCGGCGGCCAGGCTGATCACCATCTCCGACGAGATGCTGCTCGCGCTGATCAATACGGTGAACCGGTAGGAGGATCTTATGCGGGTGACAATGCGGACCATGTACCGGCAGATCATGACCAATCTCAATGGTCTGACCTATGATCTGAATTCGATCAACAACCGGATTTCCTCGGGCCGGGAGATGTCGAGGCTTTCGGATGATCCGGTCAGTCTGGTGGGGGCTCTGGGTTTCCGGACCTCGGTGCAGGAGATCGGCCAGTTCCAGGAAAACCTGCGTTTCGGCAACGATGTGATCGCCGCTTCGGAAAGCGCCCTGATGTCGACCAAGGAGCTGATTATCAGTGCCAAGACTCTTGCCCTGCAGGCGATCAACGCGAGCCAGACCACCGAGACCAGGCTGAACGCGGCATACGAAGCGCAGAACTTCTTCGAGCAGGCGATCGTTCTCGGCAACACCCAGGTCAACGGCAAGTACATCTTCGGCGGTTACCGGACCATCGGCTATACCGAGGTCGAGCCGACCCCGTTCGTCAAGGACCTGATGGACGGTTATTTTCTCGGCGGCAATGCGCAAGCCCCCCAGACCACGGCGCTGACCGGGACGGTGACCAATGCGGCCATCGCGGCGGGCGATCTCGCCGTCAACGGCAACGTGACCGGGGCAATCAATACTGCGGCCGCAGTCAATGGACTCAACATGACCAAGGCTGCCAACGCCAAAGCCGCGATCGAAGCGGCCGATCCGACGGTTTCAGTCGATCTCACCACCCTGAACGCGGGCGGGGTGGTGACCGCCGACCCGGTTGATCTGACCAATACCGAGGTCTTCATGTATCTGAACGATGTGCCGCTTACGGTCACGGTGGCCGACGGCGCCAATGCGGCGACCGTTGCCGCCACAACCGCTTTGGCGATCAATTCGATCAGTGACCGGACCGGGGTCCGGGCGGTGGTCGGTGACGGAACCAACGGCGGGGTCCTGAATTCGGTGGTGTTTTCCAATCTCCGGCCGGGCGATGAGTCAACAATCGAGGTCAGCGGCTATCAGGTGATCACCGCGGGCGGCGCGGCCCTCGGGTTCGGCAATTTTTCCCAGGCGGCCGACGCGACCCATAACACCGGGGAGATCTCGATCAGTTCCGCGCAGACCGTTGCCTTGACCAGTCCGAACAATCCGGCCGATGATTCGATCCTGACCGCCCTGGGCTTAGGCGGCGGCGCGGTCGGTTTTGCCGATGATGCGGCCGACGGCGTTCTCATCTATGGGGGGCGGGTTGTTGCCGGAGACCTGCTGGTCAACGGCCGGGCGGCGATCGCCGCGGTGGCCGACGGAATTTCCGATGTGATGGCGGATTCTTCGGCCGCTGCCCTGGCGGCAGTCATCAATACCGACAGTGCGACCACCGGGGTCCGGGCCGCCGTTACCCCGGTGTATCTGCGGGGGGCGAACGCGGTGGTCGGCGGGACCGAACAAACGGCGCTGGCCGGCACGGTCACCGCCAATGCGATAGCGGCCGGTGATCTTGAGATCAACGGCGTGGTGATCGGGGGGATCGCGGGCGCGGCGGCGGTCAACGGCTTGAATATGGGCAAGGCCTTCAACGCCAGGGAGGCGATCAACCAGCAGGCGACCGCCAGCGGGGTCCATGCGACTCTGACCACCCTTTCCGCGGGCGGGGCGGCTGCGGCCGGCACCCTGACCACGGTCAGTTTCAACCTGAACGGGGTGGCGGTCAGCTTCGACACCGATGCAACACCCGCCGACGATACCATCGATGCCATCAATGCGGTGTCGTCGCAGACCGGGGTCACGGCGGTCCTTGGTGACGGGACCAACGGTGGGGTCGCGGGCTCGGTGGTTTTGAGCAACACCCTGGCCGGGGACGAAACCGATATCGTCATCAGCGGCTATTCCGGCGGGCTCGGCACGGCCACCACCGGTCTTGCGAACGTGACCCAGGCGGTCGATGCAACCCATAACACCGGGCAGGTCGTGTTCCATTCCGACGCCCAGTTTACCCTGACCAGCCCCAACAATCCGACCGACGACCTGATTCTCGACGAACTCGGACTGGGCGGCGGAGTTCTCGTGACCGGAATCAGCGGCGATGCAGTGGATGACGGCATTCTTGTTTACGGTTCGACACCTTCGGTCCTGACCAGTGGCGATCTGATCATCAACGGGGTGGATATCTTCGATGTGCCCACCGCGATCATGGGCGAGGATGTGGACAATGCGCTGGTCGACGCGATCAACGCCAAATCGGCTTCAACCGGGATTTCCGCGACCCGGAACGGCATCGGCGCCCTGATCCTTTCCGCCGCCGACGGCAGGAACCTGCATGTAGAGACTTCCGGGATCGGGGAAACGGTCACCCGGCTGAACGGCGGCACTCCGCCGGTCGCCCAGGACAGGATCTATTACGGCTCTGTCCATCTTCAGTCGGACAGGCGTTTTACCCTCGAAACCACGCCCACCGCGGGCGGTTATGAACCGGGGCTTGCCGCCTATTCCTTATCCGGCGGCGCGGCCGTGAGCGGGGAAGTGACCGACGTGGCCGGGGACGGCAGGATCGACGCGGTCACCATCCGTCAACAGGACGGCTCCGTCCGTTATGCCGGTGACCGGCTGGGGGACCTGGAAATAAAAGTCGGCGGGGTTACGACCCTCACGGTGGGGAAGAACGGTCAGGACGCCCTGGCGGCGACCGGGGTCTTCACCGGTCTGAAAAGTTTTGAAAACGCCCTGCGGGCCGAGAAATTCAGAGAGGTCACCAGCGGCTACGCCGCAACCTCGCCTGCCGAAACCATCTCCGGCGGCAATTCCGGGCTGGCGCGGGCCGACGAGCTGAATAACGGCACCTTCCGGATCACGATCACTGACGATCTCTACAACTCGACCTTCATCACCTCCATCCCGGTGAACGGGACCTACGACAGCCTGGAGGACGTGGCGGCCAGGATCGACGGGGTGCCGTATCTGACCTCCTATGTCGACAGTAACGGCTACTTGCAGGTTGCGACCACCGATCCGACCAGGTTTTCGCTGCGCATGGACGATGAGACCGGCAATTTCCTGCAGGTGATGGACATCGACGTGGACCGCTTTCAGGTCAAGGCGATTGAAAATTCCATCGCCGACATGGATGTGCTGATGGATACCCTGACCAAACAGATCTCTGATTTCGGGGCGAAGTCCAATCGGATCACGATCCAGACCCAGATCTTCGACACCCTTGAAGTCAGCAGCAAGGAGAGTCTTTCGGAGCTTCAGGATACCGATGTGGTCAAGGCGATCATGGACCTCCGGGCCAAGGAGTTCGCCTACGAGGCGGCGTTGAATTCGGCGTCCAAGGTCATGCAGATGAGCCTTGTGGATTTCCTGTAAGGTGGATAGAATCATGGCATTGCACTGTTTTTTTGGGATAACTGCCAGGGAGGGCGAAGGCAATGCTGGTACTGTCAAGAAAGGCCGGAGAGGCGATCGTCGTCGGCGACGATATCACATTAAGGATTCTTGAGGTCAAGGGAGGTCTGGTCAGAATCGGGATCGAGGCCCCGGAGGAGGTGAGCATCCACCGGGAAGAGGTCTTCAAAAAGATTCTCGACGAAAATCTCAAGGCGGCCAGTGAGGCGCCTGCCGATCTTGCTGATGTCCTGGACGTCTTTGACGGGCGGGGGACGAAAAAACAGTAGGGCCGGTTCACCAGCAACAGTTTTACCGGAGGCGGAAGACGTGGAAGCGGCAACCCAGAGACATGCAATAGTCAGCACCACCAGGTTCGGCGATCTTGAAATTGACCAGGAGCGGGTGATCACGATGACCGCCCCGTTCTGGGGATTTCCCGGATCGACCCGGTTTTTCCTGCAGAGCCACAGCGGCAATTCACCCCTGATGTGGCTGCAGTCCATAGATGATCCGGCGTTGGCCTTTGTGGTGGTGCCGCCGGCGGTGATCGACCGGGAGTTCAAGCCGCCGATTACCGGGCCGGTCAGAAAGGAGCTCGGGATAGACCGCGACGGTGATCTGGACGTGCTGGTGATCCTGACTGTGCCCGCCGGCCGACCCAGGGAGATGACCGCGAACCTCCTTGCCCCGGTGGTGATCAACGTCCGGAAGCGTCTTGCCAAGCAGGTCCTGCTCGACCCGGTGCAGTACGACCCGTGCTGGCCGGTGTTCGGGTAAAATAAAAAGCTCAACTTTCTGAGTTTGTTTAATCTCCCGATAAAGCTTAAGTTGAGCAGCTGGCCTGCTCGTACGAGACTTATACTCGCAGGGTGAAATAAAGAGATTTTGGCGATTTTTCGTGCCTGTGTTCTACAAGAAGCCAGAAGCCAGAAGCCAGGAGTCAGAAGCCAGAATGACTGATTTTAAAGCTTTTCTCCTGGCTTCTGACTCCTGGCTTCTGAATTCTCATAATGGAATGCCACCATGCCTCTCAATTAATTTATAACAGCAAATCAACACCATAAGACAAGTCGGAAAGTTGAGTAAAAAGGTTCCGGAACACAGATTGGTCCCGGAACCTTTTATATTATGGACCGGTATTAGATCTTACTCCAGCATGTCGTCGATTTTCATGGCCGGGGAAGCGGCGGCAACGGCGGCGCCGGTTGCATCCTCATTGAGCTGGAAATGGATGTCCAGCTGGTCGAGGGAATTTGCCAGCATCCCCTTGAGAAGTTGCCTGATATCTTCATCATCGATCTCGTCCAGCAGTCCGAATACCTGCAGCAATGCGTTGTCCGGAGATATTTTGATGCCCCTTACCTTGCCGTCCCTGAAGGTGAAAGGGGACGTGAAGTCGTTGCCTTTCTGGAGCTTGTTGATGAACATGGAGTAGCTGTCCGGGGAGTTGATCTCGACCAGTTCCAGAAAATTATTGACGGCGAGGATGACCAGGTCGATCTCGGGGCTGTTGTCATCCACCAGATCGATTCCTACCTGCAGCGTACTCAACCGGTCGAGGAACTCCCGGACAAATTCCCCTTTGATCACATCGCCATGCTGCGGCGCGATGATTTCCGGAAACGGGTTCAGCATATTGATCCGCTCCACGGTTTTCCGGACCGCCCGGGAGGAGGGCATGTACAGTTCGTGAAACAGCTTGATCCCCTCCCAGGAAGTATCATCGGCGTAAATTCCCGCCCCTTTGCGGGTATTCACCCCGCCGAGAAAGTCCCCGGTAAAAAGCACTCTGCTCTCCAGGTCATAGAGCATCATCGCTCCCCGGAAATGACAATAGCGGGCCGGGACAAAGCGAAAGCGGTGCCCGGATCTCTTGAGATGAATGAAATAGGAATCAAAGCTCTCGACGGTCCGGACCCTGTTTTCGGGAAGCCCGTACATCTTGACCAGGCGCCAGGTGTCGACCGAACAGATCAGGTAAGAATTCGGCGCCGAGGCCATGATCGTCGAGATATTGGCCGTCAGGTCCGGGTCCTGGTGGCTGAGAAAAATCAGATTGGTCTGCTTGATTCCTCCGGCCTTTTCCTTCATCATCGGCAGCAACGTCGCCATGTCGAGCTTTGTGCCGGGATCGAACAGCATGTTCGCCGCCTGGCCGTCCTTGCCGACGAATCTTTTCAGATAGATATTCCGGTGAAAGTCATCTTCGCTGCTGCGGATCAAATAGAACTCTCTCCCAATTTCATGAATCAAGGCTCTCCCTCCTCTTGTAAGTTGTTTTGCCCGTGGGTGTGAAATTCACGGTTTCGCCCCTGGTTTCTAGTAAGACAAATTTTGTCCGATATGTTACGGCTTATCTTATTACATCTGCCACTATCACTGTCAACAGTTTCCGGGGTTTGCGGTAATTGTTCAGTAAAAAAAATGTCGATCGGTGCCGGCTATTTTTTTTGATGAAAATGCTTTCGGCGGATCAGGATCGGTGATTATCGGGTGGTCTATCAGATTGTCGATCAGGAGGTTCTGATCCTGGTCATTCGGGTGGCGCTTCGGGGAAAAGGGGATCGATAGCCCGGGTGATCCGGCGTAAGGATAAAAAAAAACCCGATCGGGAGATCCCGCCGGGTTTTTATGCTGTATGTCGGAGAATATTACTGCTTCATGGAGTCAGTCAGCAGGCTCACCAGCATCCTGTCCGCCACCTCATTGGGATCGACCTGATATTCACCCCGTTCGATCCGGCCTTTGATCTCTTCGATCCGCTCGGCCCTCACGGTCGGCGTGCTGTCTAGGATCTGGCGAATTGTTCCTGCCTCGCGGGAGTTTGCAGAGAGCTGGACGGTGTCGGTTCCGCCGGTGGCCGTGGTTTCCGGAGGTTTCCCCTCGGCTTTGGCATCACCGCCTTTTTTCACCTCGACCCTGCTTTCAGTCCTGGCCTTGTTCTGTGGGTAGATGCTGTTCAGTTTCATAATGTTGCTCCAAGAAAAATAGCTTCTTTATGCTATCTGTAATGCCTGAAAAGGGAGAGAATTTCAACTGGTTTTATCTTCTCCTGAATATACTATCGGCATATTGATCCTAAACTTGAAAATTATTTTTCCAGTTGGTTTGCAATTCTCTGCCCAACTGGTACAAAAACTGATATCACTGGTTTTCACCGATAGTCACCTTGCAAATTTGAAGAGCGGGAAGTGTTCATGACTGAAAAAGTATATCTGATCGACGGCAGCGCCTATATCTACCGGGCCTATCACGCCGTGGCCCCGCTTACCAACAGTTCCGGTCTGCCCACCCACGCCGTGTATGGATTTGTCAATATCCTGCTGCGGGTGATCCGGGAAAAATCCGCCAAATATCTTGCGGTGGCCTTCGATATGAAAGGACCGACCTTCAGGCATGAGATGTACGGCGAGTACAAGGCCAACCGGCCGCCGATGCCGGAGGATCTTGCCTGCCAGATTCCCTACGTGCGGGATATTGTCGGGGCGTACAATATCACCTGTCTGGAACGGGCGGGTTTCGAGGCCGACGACCTGATCGCCTCGGCGGCGAGGGCGCTGGAGAAGAAGGGACTGGAAGTGGTCGTGGTCAGCGGCGACAAGGACCTGCTGCAGCTGGTTTCCGAACGGATAACGGTCTGGGAGCCGATGCAGGACAGGGTGATGGGGCCGCAGGAGGTGGCTGCCAAATACGGCATCCCGGTGGCGGGTCTTCTCGATTACTTCTCGCTGGTCGGCGACAGCTCCGACAATATCCCCGGGGTGCCGGGAGTCGGGCCGAAAACCGCCGCCACCTTGATTGGTGAATACGGCACCCTGGAGTCTCTCTATGAGAAAATTGCCGAGGTCGACAAGAAGAAGCTCGCGGAAAAACTTGCCGCCAACCGGGAAGAGGCTTTCCTGTCCCGCGACCTGATCCGGCTGAAGGAGGATCTTGAGATCCCGGATCGCGCCGAAGGGTATCTGATTCCCGAACCCGACAACGACAAGCTCCGGGAGCTCTTCACCTTTCTCGGGTTCACGAGGCTTTTAAAGAGCCAGGTCGAGAACCCGAACCTCGATCCGAAAGGGTATCGATTGGTCGGGGATGCCGGGGAATTGAAGAAGATCTGTAAAAAGCTCGGCGCGGCGCAGGCCCTGGTCGTCGATACCGAAACCACCTCCCTCGACACCCTGACCGCGGAACTGGTCGGCATCTCGCTCTGCGCGGATGAAAAGGAGGCCTTCTATGTTCCCACCGGTCATCGGCGGGAAGACGGCTCCCGGTGCCCCGGCCAGCTGACGATTGAGGAGGCGCTCGGGATCTTGCGGCCGCTCCTGGAAGATCTGCGGCTGCCGAAGATCTGCCACAATCTTAAATTCGATTACGGGGTCCTCGCCACCCACGGGGTGACCATGAAGGGGCCGTTGTACGATACGATGATCGCCTCTTACCTGCTCGATCCCTCCCGGCGCTCCCACAAGCTCGATGATCTCTGCGGCGAGATCCTGCAGGTCAGGATGACTCCCTTTTCCGAGGTGGTCGGCGGTGATAAAAAGGGGAGCAAGAAGAAAGATGAGGCCAACTTCGCGCTGGTCGACATCGCGGTTGCCAGGGATTACTCCTGTGAAGACGTCCATGGAACGTATCTTCTCTGGGAGCATTTCCGGCCGCAGCTCGAAGCGCTCGACCTCTGGGATCTTTTTGCGGAAGTCGAGATGGCGCTGGTCCCGATCCTGTCGGGCATGGAGCGGACCGGGATCCTGGTTTCGCAGCAGGAACTTGAGACGCTCACCGGGGAATTCGGGGCAACTCTTGCCGATATGGAACGGGAGATCTATCGCCTGGCCGGGGAGGAATTCAACATCAATTCCCCGAAACAGCTGGGCGAGATCCTCTTTGAAAAACTGAACCTGCCCCACGACCGGAAGACCAAGACCGGGTACTCCACCGACGCGAACGTCCTCGAAAAACTCGCCAACTACCACGACCTGCCTGCGGCGGTGATCAATTACCGAAACCTGGCCAAGCTGAAGTCCACCTATGCCGACCGGCTGCTGGAGCTCGTTCATCCGAAAACCGGCCGGGTCCACACCTCGTTCAACCAGACGGTCACCACCACCGGCAGGCTTTCGAGCAGTGACCCGAACCTCCAGAACATCCCGATCAGGACCCCGGAAGGGCAGCGGATCAGGCAGACCTTCATCCCCGAAAAAGGGGATCTTCTGCTGGGCGCCGATTATTCCCAGATCGAGCTGCGGGTCCTCGCCCATTATTCCGGCGACCACGCCCTGGCTGACGCCTTTCTCTCCGGCCGCGACATCCATGCAGAGACCGCCGCCGAGGTATTCCGGGTCAGTCCGGCCTTTATCACCCCCCAGATGCGAAGGGTCGCGAAGACCATCAACTTCGGCATCGTCTACGGGATCAGCGCCTTCGGCCTTTCAAGCCAGCTCCACATCAGCAGGAAGGAGGCGGCGACTTTTATCGAACGCTATTTCGCCCATTATGCCGGGGTTAAAAAGTATATGGAGGAGATCGTCGAGCGGGCCCGGCAGGACGGCTACGTGGAAACCCTGTTGAAACGCCGCCGACCGTTGCCGGACATCGGAAGCGCGAACAAAAACACCCGGGAATTTGCCGAACGGACCGCGATCAACACCCCGATCCAGGGCACCGCGGCCGACATCATCAAGCTTGCGACCATCGCGGTGGACCGGCGATTGAAGGCAGAAAATCTCCCGGCCCGGCTTCTCCTGCAGATCCATGACGAGCTGGTTTTCGAAGTGGCGGAAAACAAGGTGGAAAAGGTCTCCGCGCTGGTGAAAGAGGAGATGGAATCGGTCATGAAGCTGGCCGTGCCCCTGGTGGTCAACGTGGCGTGCGGCAAGAATCTCGCCGAAACATGAAAGTATAATGATATCAGATTCTTACATCGGAAAGGTCTGCCCGGCCCTCTCGCTGGTCATTCTGTCGCTGCTGCTTCTCGCGGGGAATGCGGCTGATGCGGCAGAGCTGCCGGCCGAGGTCGGCGGTGTGGTCACCGTTGCCGGGACTCCTTTGCAATCGGGATGGCTGGCCCTTTTCAGGGCGGATCAGTCCTGTGCCCCTGATACCAGAGGGGTGAACAGGGTCCCTGATGCCGTTGCAAAACTCAATGGCGAGGGCAGGTTCCGGGTCGAATTGAGCCCCGGCCTCTTTTTTATCGGGGCAGTCCTGGATAGCGGTCTCGCATACGGGGGAACCTTTTCCGCCAGTGACCGATTCTATCTTGCCGCCGATGGTGAAGCGGGTGGCATAAGGTATGCGGTCGGACCGGGTGAAAAGATCGATTTCGGCACAATCGCCATCTCGGCGACCGACAGGAGCGGCGATGACGGGCAGCTCTTCACTGTCCAGGGCCTGATCAGTACGGAGAGGGGAGAACCTGTTCCCGGGGCAATGGTGATGGCCAAGAGGGCTTTTGACGATCTGAAGCCACGATTTGTCTCAAGACCTGTCGACAGTTCCGGAAAGTATCTCTTGAAACTTACTCCCGGCGAATACCTGCTTGTTGCCAGAATGAACGGGACAAGTTTCGGCAGGCCCCGCGCGGGAGAACTCTTCGGAGTATACGGGGAAACACGGGAGGTCGGCCTTCAGGGGAATTTCAGGAACGTGTATGGGCGGGAAGCGATGGTCGTGGGTGAAGCAGGGGCTCATTTCGTCAACAAGGACATCGTCATGTTCACCATTCCCGACCCGGAAAAGATCAAAGAACTCCGGCAGCAGGCGAAATGAGCGGAAGAACCCTCTTTATCCTGGCGGCGCTGCTTTTCACCGCATGTGCTCCTGCCGGTAACAATATCGTTTCCCTGATGGTGAAAACCGGGGAAAGTTCGATCGACTACCGGCAGGGTTATCTGGATGGCTGCGGATCCGGCCGGGCGGCGAAGGGTGATGCAAATCATATCCACTTTAAGGATCTGACAAGGTATAATGGCGCTTACCGGCAGGGCTGGGATGATGCCTTTGCCCTGTGCGGTCAACCATAGGGAGGTTTGCGTGGAACTGGATCTGAAATTACAGGAATTCTACCAGAATAACCTGCAGGAGACCTCGCTGGAGGGGGCCACTCTCAAGGGGCGGTGCCCGTTCTGTGAGAGGAGGGGCAGGGAAAAGGCAGGCACCATTGTGGTGTTTTTAAACGCCGCAGGCTATTTCACCGGTTATTTCCGTTGTCTCTCCCGCTGTGTCCCCGGCGGTTTCGCCCCCCACTTCGCACGTTTGCTGGCGTTGGACCCCGAGCTGGTGCCGGGGTACGATCCGGATCGGGCGCCATACATCCAGCAGGTTGTGCTGCCCATCACCAATATCAATCAGGAGATCCCGAAATTCCAGGCGAGCATCACCAAAGAGATCAGCGACTATTTCGCCGGAATCGGGGTCGGCGCGGCCACTCTCGCCGAGCTGAAGGTCGGGTTCAACGGCCGCTATATCGTCTATCCCTATTTCCAGCAGAACTCCTGCAGCTATGTGGCGCGCTGTGTTTCCCATAAGAAATCCGGGGAGCTGTTCTGGCATGGCGACGAGAATTTCTCCACCGGCGGCCTGCAGATCTTCAATCTCCCGGACATCGAATATTGCGAAGACGGCACCATCTTTGTCGTGGAAGGGGAGGAGAACCTGCTCTGTCTCCGGGAGCTCGGGTTTCCGGGAGTTGCGGTGCCGAATGCCGCTGATCTTGCCGAGATTGATGTCGCCCGTTTTGCCAATGTCCGCAATGTTTTTCTGGTGGTCAACAACAGCCAGGAATCGGAGGTCGCGGCGCGGAGCTTTGCCTCACGGCTCGGCTTCAAGGCGAGGATCTTCCAGTGGCCGTTCGGCCAGGAGCGGGATTTCAACCTGGCGCGGCTCGCCCGGACGGAGCCCGGTAAATTGAGCGAAACCGTCACCGGAATGATCAAGTCGGCCCGGGCCTTTTCCCCCTTCGGCTCCCCGAAACGGGAATTCCGGATCTTCCGGGAAGAGCTGGAGCGCCAGAAATCTGCCGAGTTTCAGGACCTGAAAACCGGTCTGCCCGGCTTTGACCAGGCGCTCGGCGGGGTGCACGGGATCAACATCATCGGCGGCGCTCCCAAGGCGGGCAAGTCGACCCTGGCCATGCAGTTTGCCACCGGGATGGCCGCGCGAAAGGTGCCGGTGATCTATTACGATTTTGAAAACGGCCGCCAGAAGGTGTACCAGCGGACCATTGCCCGATTGGGGAAGGTGCCGGTGGCAAGTTTCGTCGCAGGCAGCCCCGAGGGCGACGAAAAGGAGAGGGTTGCCGGAGCGGAAAAGGAGCTGCGGGCGATCCTCGAGTATTTCCGGGTGGTCAACGACCGCAAGCTCTCGCCGGAGATCATGCGGCGGCATATCGATTTTCTCCGTCATGAGAGCAGGCGGGACGATATCGTGATCGTCATCGACAGTCTGCACAAGCTGCCGTTCAAGGATTTTTCCGAACGCCGGACCGGGATCGACGCCTGGCTCCGGGAGTTCGAATCGATCCGGGACGAGCACCAGGCAGCATTCCTGGTCCTCTCCGAGCTGAACCGCCAGGCGGAAGACCGCTACGACGGAGTGCCGCACATGGGGATGTTCAAGGGCTCCGGCGACATCGAGTACACCGCCGACAACGCCCTCGTTTTCCTGCCCGAGTGGGACCCGGTGAAGCAGAGCGCGGAGTCGGAAAGGGTCAACTCCCTGTGGCTCGTTGCCAGCCGTGAACACAGCCCGGGGCTGGTGGCGCGGTATCGGTTTGATTATCCGTACTGGGGGTTTTTAGAAGAGTGAAGAAATAACAATGTAAAATGCAAAATGAAAAATGCAAAATGAAGAATGTGAAATGCAAAATGTAAAATGCGAGGTGCGAGGTCGAGGAGTGGATTGTAGACTCATGCTTGTCATTCCGGGTCGGATAGCGTAGACTTCGTGCCCGGAATGACTGAATCGTACAAAATTCAATCAAATCAACATGTTAAGTTGTTGCGTCAGGCGTCCGGGTGGTTTATTTTTCTCCTGGCTCCTGGCTCCTGGCTCCTGGCTCCTGGCTCCTGGCTCCTGGCTCCTGGCTCCTGGCTCCTGGCTCCCGGCTCCCGGCTCCCGGCTCCCGGCTTTAGCATGAAGAACATCGGAAACCATGAACTCCATCACCGGATTTTTCGAACTCGAACAGCATAAAACCACGGTCGGCCGGGAATTTGTCGGGGGGTTGACCACCTTTCTGACCATGGCCTATATCATCTTCGTCAATCCGGCCATTTTAAGCGCCGCCGGGATGGACAAGCCGGCCCTGATCACCGCCACCTGCCTGGCCGGATTTTTCGGCACCCTGCTGATCGGGCTCTGGGGCAGGGTCCCTTTTGCGATGGCCCCCGGGATGGGACTGAACGCCTTTTTTACCTATACCCTGGTCCTCGGCCAGGGACTGAGCTGGCAGACCGCGCTCGGGGTGGTCTTTGTTTCCGGGGTGCTGTTCCTGGTCCTGACCGTGGTCGGGATCCGGGAGAAGATCGTCAATGCGATTCCTGCGGGTTTACGGATTGCCGCCGCAGCCGGGATCGGGCTTTTTATCACCTTTATCGGCATGAAGAACCTGGGGCTGATCGTGGCAAGCAAGCCAACCCTGGTGGCGATGGGTGAGCTGACCCGGCCGGTGCTGCTCGGGCTTTTCGGGCTTACGGTGATTGCGGTGATGGAGGTGAAGAAGGTCCGGGGGGCGATTCTCCTCGGGATTCTCGCCACCGCCCTCCTCGGGATTGTCTTCGGCGAGGTGCGGATGGTGGGGAGCCTCGTATCGACGCCGCCGTCGCTTGCGCCGCTTTTCTTCAAGCTCGATATCCTCGCCTCGCTCAAATGGGGCCTTGCCGGGGCGATCTTCTCCTTCATGTTCGTCGATCTCTTTGATTCCATCGGCACCATTGTCGCCTGTTCGTATGAGTCGGGTCACGTGGAGCCGGACGGCACCATCCGGAATATCGACCGGATGCTCGAGGCAGACGCAATCGCCACCATCGCAGGCGCGCTCATCGGTACCAGCACCACAACCACCTATATCGAATCGGCCTCGGGAATCGCCGATGGCGCCCGGACCGGACTCGCCTCGGTCTGCACCGCCGGGTTCTTCCTCCTCGCCCTTTTCTTCGCCCCGCTGATCGGCGCCGTGCCCTCCTTTGCCACGGCCCCGGCCCTGATCGTGGTCGGGGTGTTCATGTTCAGGAGTATCAAAGAGATCGATTTTGCCGATTTCCGGATGGCCCTGCCAGCCTTTCTGACCATCGTCCTGATGCCGCTCACCTTCAGCATCGCCACCGGGCTTACCGTAGGCTTCCTCTCCTATGTGGTGATCTCCGCACTGAGCGGCAGGGCAAAAGAGGTCTCCCCGGTCATGTGGCTGATCGGCCTGCTCTCGCTCGTCAACCTGCTGATTACCAGCAGCAATTGACTCTCTCAGCTTTGAACAAGCCTCCATTTCCCGATGGTTTGTCGGGAAACGAATATCACAAAATGGGATTCACCGGACCACGTTGGAGGCCGATGACCTTCCCCTGGATCAGTACCTCGCCGAAATTGTACAGTAATGGCTGGTGTTGAGCGCTTTCAGGTCGCAATTCAATATGGTCCGGATGCAGGAAAAATCGTTTCACGGTGGTTTCCTCATGCTCGATCAGCGCCACCACGATTTCGCCGTTTTCGGCATATTGCCGGGGTTCGCAGAGGACCAGATCCCCCGGCAGAATCCCGGCATCTTTCATGGAGTCACCCTGGACCCGCAGAGCAAAGAGATTGTCTCCCCGGTAGATATCGCCATCGACAATGACCGAGCCGTCCCATTCCTGCTGTGCATATAAGGGCAGGCCGGCGGCAACCCTGCCGACGATCGGCACCTCCCGGAAACGCTGGCGTTTCAATTGTCCCGTGGTGACACCTTCCCCCCCGGCAAGCACCGTGATTTCCCGGCCATAACGTCCCTCCCGGCGAATGCATCCCTTTTGTTCCAGGGTTTTTATATATTGGCCGACTGCGGCATGGCTGATCCCCAATGCCGCCGCCGTTTCCCGTAAGCTGGGGGCAAAGCCCCGGCCGGTAATTTCCGCCATCAGGTATTCAAGAACGCGCTGTTGCTTTGGCGTCAGCAGGTTACGCATGAACTGGCTCCTATCGAGATTTTTTTCGGGGCAAAAGAACTGCCTTTGCTTTCTTCGGTCGGTCGGCCGGGCTTTTCACCGCAATGCCCGGTCGATTGAGTACGTGGGTGTAAATCATGGTGGTTGAGACATCGGCGTGGCCGAGTAGCTCTTGGACGGTGCGGATATCATAACCGTCTTCCAGGAGATGGGTTGCGAACGAGTGGCGCAGAGTATGACAGCTTCCCTGTCTAGTCAGACCGTTTTCCCGCACCGCCCGTTTCACGGCTTTCTGCAAGGTGGTGTCGTTGACATGATGCCTGCGCACTTTGCCTCCTCTTGGATCAATGGAAAGATTGGCCGAAGGGAAGACGTATTGCCAGCCCCAGGCCGTGAGATCATTCGGATATTTCCTTGCGAGGGCCGTGGGAAGATACACTTCTCCATGACCATTTTTCAGGTCCGCATCGTGTAGTTCCTTGACCCGCTGCAGATGTTCCCGGAGAGGTTCCTGGGAACGCTCTGGCAAGACCGTGACTCTGTCCTTGTCACCCTTGCCTCGAACCAGAAGCTGTTGGCGTTCAAAATCAATATCCTTGACCCGCAAACGAATACACTCAGTAAGTCGCAACCCACTCCCGTATAATAGACCGGCCATCAGGCCGACAGTGCCTTCGATTGCCTCCAGCACCTGGTCTACTTCGTCCTTGGTAAAGACCACCGGCAGCCGTTGTGGCTTTTTGGGTTTTGCATAGGCCCCAATTTCCCCAAGTGGCTTTTCGAGGACTTTGTCATAAAGAAATACGAGGGCGTTAAGAGCCTGTCGTTGAGTGTTCCCGGCCACCTCTCGCCGGGTGGCCAGATATTCAAGATATCTGTTAACTTCCTCTGGGCCTGCGGAATCCGGCTCTTTTAAATTAATGAAATTTATGTATCGGCAGATCCACTCCAGGTATGTCTTTTCGGTTTTATAGGCATAATGCAAGGTTCGCAAAACGGTTCTGGTTTTGTCAAGAAGACCAGGGCAGCGCAAAGCAACTCCATTATAATTTGTGGTATCCTTAAATTTGTTTGGCGCATCAGAGCCGGGGAATATTTTTTTCAGAGAATCAGATGCTTTTGCTGAATCATCAAGACGAACCGGCCAGGGGCTGGCCCAAGGTAATTTCAGGCAGACTTCAAACAGCAGTCGGAAAGAATCATTAACCTGTTCCAGCTGCCAGACCTGATATTTATTCCGAGAAACCATAAGATTCAGATAAGATTGAATCTCATCGCCGGTCATGATGTTTAATGGCTTATCAGGAAAGGTCTTTTCAAGACTTTTGACCCAATGACAATAAAATTCAACCACCTTTTTGGATTTCACCTGCGCTCCAACTGTTGCTCTGTATTTTTTGCTTAATCCCGCATCCATGTCTTCATCCTCCCGTAAAAACCTCACAGCTAGGTTGCGTAAACAGTGTTTAATTACTCGCACATTGTATTTACCATTGTCAATATTTTTTTTACATTGAGATGCAATTTGCAAAATGATTCCGCCTTTTCCAATAGGTACGGATTCCGCCTATCCCAATAGGTGAGACTTCCGCCCATTCCAATAGGTTGGACTTCCGCCTATTACAGCAAAAATCCAGCGCGGCAAAAGGAGTAAAGCCAAACAAAAATCAAGACCTGAACCTTCTCTTGTTGACAAGAGAGGATCTCTCTGATTCATTGACAGGAAAGAGTATTTGTAGGATAGGGAAAGGAGCCAGCGATTCCCAGGAATTACTGGTCAAGCTTAATGAAGGCGCCGTCCGATTGTAAGTCCAAAGTGATAGGTTACCATCCGCCTATTCCAATAGGTCAGGCGTCCGCAGACTTGATGTTATGCAAAGCACTCGCACATAATCGCACCAGTTTTTTCATTGGTTGGGCAACCACACTCCGGGCAAAAGAATATCTTGCCAGTGCCAACAAATGGCTTGTCATCGCAACTTTTTACAAATTTAACCACCGAACCATTTTGCATAACAATTTTATCCAGCGGAACGCTAGAACGTCCGTTCTCTGTGGTATTTTCTTGTCTCATAATATCTCCTTGGTTATTGTTATTCCAGCGAGTGCGCCCGCTGATAATGGCGTTATGTGTAAAATTATTCTTCAACCACAACGTCAACCATTGAACATTGTTTGATTAGGTTCCCATCCCACAGATCATCCATAATATAGTCAGGGTCACATTCTTTGTAATTTTCAACAGTTTCTTCATCATCAATCACTAAGGTGATAAAAATTTGTGCCATGATAATCATCCTCGAAATCACATAACAATAAAATTAAGCAGACGCCGAGAACGTCCGCGCCAAATCTGCACCAAAGAGGCGGCGCAGCTTATTTAAAGCGTTGTGTGTCTAAACAAAAATGGAAGCAAGCATCGATAATATAGAAACAATAGGCATTAGGCCATTGTATAAATTTTTTGCATATACAGGCCTTATAGTTGCTCCGTTTGGAATATGGTTATGGCTACCAATTTCTT
>JAHJIQ010000012.1 GCA_018823285.1 Pseudomonadota bacterium | reverse complement strand
CTGCCCCAGGCCGAAAAAAAAGAGGTTGTAAAAACTGTTAAAAACGACAAAAATTAAACCCGTCCGGAATCCCAAAATGACCTCTTTCCGGTGGCTCCATTAACCCGATCATGGGTGGCTCCATTAGGTGATCATCAACACGCCGGTAAGAACCGGTTTGTTTTTATTCCAGGATGTGCGGGGATGGGGAAACGAGATTTGCTCTTGCCGGTCTAACTTCAATCTACCCCCAGGGGTTAAAGAGGGCCACGCCACTTTCCATCATGTCGGAAGTATTACGGGTTACTACGGTTAGATGATGAGTAATGCCTGTTGCGGCAATAAGGGCATCTATGGCGGGCATTGGTTTGCCGATTTGTTCGGTCAAGCCCTGGATTTTTCCCCAGGTCATTGCCGTTTGTAAATCAATGTCGATGATTCTTGTCCAGAATCTTTCCTTGAGATCACTGTCCACCCAATTGTGCAATTCCTGTTTTTTTCTCGATTCGTCGAGCTTTTCGATCCCTTTGTGAAGCTCACCAATGGTCAAAACACTTATAAAAAAATTGTTTTCATTTTCATTCTTAATCCAGCTGGTGACTTTTGTGGATGGTTTGAGACGAATGATTTCTGATATGACGCAGGTGTCCAGCAGGTATTTCATAATTCAATATTCCGTGAAGAACTTTTGTCTCGTGCCAAGTCAAGGTTTGTGCCGGAGAGAGGGGAGTTTTTAAAAAATGATACCAAATCAGACGTTGGCTTATTGAGTTTGTGGTAGTCTTCCACGGCAATGATTACGACCGATTCCTTGCCGTGTTTTGTAACAACCTGGGGGCCGTCATGGTGGGCTTTGTCCACCAGATTGCTGAATTTATTCTTTGCTTCCTGAAGTTGCCATGTGTTTCCCATAACCGCACCTCATACAATGTTCATTTTGTCTAGTCTGTCTAGATTGTAGCCTTGGGTTGCTGGTATGTCAAGAGTGGAGGTTTATCCTTCGACAAGCTCTGGATGTGCAGTCTGGAAAGATTCAGGGGGATCGCAGTATTGGTGATTCCTGTTTACATCGGATGGTTCACTTTCTTAAAGCCCCGTATACCCGGGTTATTTTTCAACCCGGATCAATCTGAAACCGATCTCCTTATTCTGCCGGTCGGCCGAGCGGTTGCCGCGGTTGGAGCAGCGGATGGAGCCGGGGGCGCTGTACCAGCTGCCACCGCGCCGGGCCTTGTTGCCCTCGCCGGTGTGGATGGGGTTGTTCTTTTGATGGGTTTTGTAGGCGGTTTCGCTGTAGGTGTCCATCGTCCATTCCCAGACATTGCCGAGCATGTCGTAGAGCTGGTAGTCGTTGGGGTAGAGGCTGCCTACCGGGGCGGTGACCACATACTGGTCATCGCAGTCGTGGTGTTCCCATTTGCAGTTCAGCTGCTGCTGGGAGGTCCGGTCGTAGACGTTGGCGTATTCGCCGGCTTCGTCGGAATCATTACCCCAGAAGCGCGAGGTTTCCGAACCGGCCCGGCAGGCGTATTCCCACTCGGCTTCAGTCGGCAGGCGGAAATTGCCCTGGCCCTCATTTTTCCCGGTGAGCCATTTGGCAAAACCATCCGCCTGGTCCCAGCTGATATAGACCGCCGGCTGTTTTTCGCCATCAAGCGAGACTCCCTTGTAGTCTTTGCTGTTGTGGGCGGGATCGAACAACCTGAACTGCCGGTTGGTCACTTCAAACATCCCCATCCAGAAGCCGTCGATGCAGACTTTATGCTGCGGGGTTTCGTCATCGTATTTCTTTTCATAGGTTTTGCTGTCCGATTCGCTGAGAATCACCTTTCTTTCCTCGGCCGACTGGCCCATCTGGTAGCATCCGCCCTCGATCCAGACGAAATCCATATCGGTAACCCGGTCTTTCCAGTATTTCCTCTCGCCGGGATGCGGGATTTTCGGGGGCTCGAGTGCGGCATTGGTTGCCGAGATCTCCGCTTTTTTAAGCCCGGCAATGATCAGGGCCAGTTCATCGATTCTTGACGGCACGGTATTCATGTTGCCGGTTTTGATCTCTGCCGTCCTGATGATCGAGCCGGTGGAGGTGTCGATCAGCCGGGCGGTAACCGAAACGGTGTCTTCCCAGCGGATCACACTGCCGGTGATGATCGCCTGGACGCCGAACAGTTCGCCGATTTTTGCGGTCGATTCCTTTTCGCTGACCAGGCCGCCGAGGGAGAGTTTCTGCTCTTCGAGGATTTTTTTTAAGAGCACCCTTTCCTGCAGATCAAAGACGGCGGTTTTGGCAATGGAGTTGATCATCCACTCGGCAACAATCGACCCCGCCTCTTTCAGCTCCACTTCTCCCTTCACCTCGAATTCCACCACCGCCGTCCGCAGCTTGTCACCGGCAAAGGCCGCACCGGTAAAGGGAAGTGAGATGAAGTACATGATCAGAAAGGTCAAGGGGAGGATTGTCTTGTGCATGGTTCTCATCTGATAAGGAAACGGTTATCAATCAAAATAGTTATTGGTCGCCCTGGCGAATGCCTCGAAGATCTTCGGCACTTCCATATTTCTTTTCCGGATCGCGGAGTTTCGTAACGAGATCACGTACTGCTGCGAAACCTGGACCGGAATTTCATTCACCTTCTTTCTGCCGCAGAGGATATCGAGCGCCAGGCCGGCCGCGACTTCCCCCTGCTCGTAGGGAGAGACCCCGACCGAGAGCATCGCCCCATCGCCGGTGTTGAAAAAGTTCATGCCGATCACCGGGACCGGGGAGTTTTCTTCGGTCCAGGTCATGATCTCTTCGGGTGAAACAAACTTTTCGTCCGTTTTTGACCGGGGCAGCTTCCGGTATCCGGAGACCAGCAGGAAGTCGGTCATTTCTCCCGCCTTACCGACAATCTCCCGCCACTCATCGTAATCATTGACATGGATCGAGCCCTGGTGATCAATCGGCTGCCAGTCGAAAGCATCCACGTATTCCGTGTCCATTTTACCTGAAAGGGCAGGATCTGAGAGAAAAAGTGTTCTCAAGGGGTTTCCCCCTTTCCTGTTCTGGTCACTGGCCGCCAGGAGAAGGATGACTTCCCTGATTGCCTTCACCTGCTTTCTTTCAACGATTCCCGTGACATTATTCGCCTTGTAGTAGCCGTAGGGTTCGATGGAGCCGTTGACCCCTGCGAAAACGATCTGCATGGTCGGGTGGTTCACGTATTTGGCGGCAACCAGCTTCTGGGCATAATCATCGACCGCGATCAGGACATCGGGTCTGAACTTGTCGATGGCGTTTTTTGCGGCTATCCCCGCCCGGCGGTGGGATGCGTCATCTTTGAACTTCTTGGTCTTCATGAAGTGATAGCGGACCAGCAGCCATTTCTGGTTGGCGAGGGTTCTTTCGATACCGACATTCACCTCTTCGGTCCAGACGTAATCATTGCTGTAGCTGTGCAGGATAAACACTCTGGGCTTGTTGTAACTCATCCAGACCACGACCAGAATGGTGGTCAGGAAGAAGAGACTCATGGTCAGGCTGGTGAGGGTTGTTTTCTTCATAAGAGCCCCAGGTGTTTCCAGAATGGCAGGGAGGCATAGATGGCGATCAGCTTCATCACGATGATCGCGAGATAAAAGGGCAGCAGCCGCTTGTCATCATGGGGATGTCCGGTGCCGGTTATCGAACAGTACTGGGTATAATAGGAGGCCTGATAGGGCAGGATAAAGGACTCCGACATGAAGAGGATCAGAAAGCCGACCAGCCAGGGGTTGACCCCGATGTTTTCCGCCGTGGGCAGCAGAAGGGTGGCAAAGATGATGACGGTTGCGTTGATCGGCAGGATGAACCTGACGGCGCCGATCGCCAATGCAAGCATCGCGATGAAGATATGAAAATCCTCCGCCATGATCACATTCAGCCAGCTGAACTGGCCGGTCAGCCACTTATCGACGCCGGTATGTTTCATGGAGGCGACGAGACCGATCAGGGAGGCGAGGAATACCAGAAATGACCAATCGATATGTTTTCTGAATTTCTCCTTGTCGATGAAGCCGTACATCAGCAGGGCGAAAAAGATCGCCAGGGCCACCCACGGAACTTCGATGCGATGCAGTGAATTGGTGGCAAAACTTGTGACCAGAACAACAAAGCCTGCGATCGCTGCCCATTCGCCCTTGTTGAGCGGGCCGAGAATTGCAAGCTGGTCCCGGATGGATTTCCTGGGAATGTTTGCCGTGCCGGGGGTCCTGAAAAGCAGGGCGAAACCGATCTGATAGAGGACCATCATGATTCCGCCGCAGACCGATGCTGCATAAAACCAGTACATCCATTGGAACCTGGCCTGTTCCTGCATGGGCAGAGTTCCGTAGATAATGAAATTAATGGACTTGCTGCTCAAAAATATCGCCGAGAAAAGACCCGCTCCGGTCAGAACACTGACGGTCAGGCGGGCCGCTTCCCGCCGTGCGGTTTTTGCATCATACAGGGTCAGAAGTTCCGAGACAAAAGGGGCGACGATCGCAATTCTGCCGTTTGCCGTCGGGACCAGAGGGGTCAGGATAAAACCCATGATAAAAACGCAGGTGTTGTACCACCATTTGTTCGCCGGCCCACTCTTCAGGAGCAGAAGCAATAACCGGTAGCCGAGACCGGAGGCCATCAATACCGCGGAGAGACCAAGGATGCTCAAGGCCATGAAGAAACTTTTCGAGGCAAAACCGGAGAGAATGGTTTCGGTAGGGGCGAGCCCCAGCAGGATCGTGATCAGAACCGCAAAGAGAGCGGGGATAAAATCCGGCAGCAGCTGGAACATCCACATGATGCCGACACAGCTGACCACCGCGATCAGATACAGGGCCTGGTCATTCGGAACAGTCGGATCATTCCGGAGAAAATAGACGGTGCATAAGGGAAGAATGGTGGCAAGAATCCAGCCCAAAGTCTGAACGAGGGCGGAATTATGTATGGCATTGGGGGGTGAAAAAGAATCATCCTCGTATGGGGTATGGTTTTCAATCGGTGAAAGCTTGTGGATGTACGAACGGGTGATGTCGTCTTTTAGAAAGGCATTTTCCTCAAGAAACTTCTTGAACGGGGCGACCGGGAATACGATCACCCGGGATTTACTGGTGAAAGTGGCGGTTCCCGAATATCTTTTCTTGCCGATGGAGGTCTCTTCACCCAGCAGGCCGCCGGTGATTTCATTTCTGGTGCCATTCTCAAGTTCCAGACAGAGAGATCCTTCGAGAATGAGATACAGTTCCTCGCCATGCGTGCAATCGGCATAGAGGCACTCGTCGGGATGGTGTTCTTTTTCCTGTAAATGGGGAATGAGCCGGGAGAGAGATAATCTGTCGCATCTGCAGAAAAAAGGGTGGCTTTTCAGGATTTCCACAATGGACTGGCCATTGGCGTTATTGTCAGGTTTCATAGCTTTGGACTTTAAACTATTCGCTTTCATTTTGTCCTTATTAATTTATGTCTCAATCCGATTTTTTTTTTGGGATTTTTCCTTGCAAAAATGAGGCTCTCATCATAATGTGACCACCTGGTCATATCATGCGGAATCAAGTTTACATGCCGAAAGAAACATATCTGAACCTTTCCCGGGAAAAGCGGGAGAGGGTGCTGGGGGCTGCAGTGTCTGAATTTGCCCGGGCGGGCTATGCCCAGGCCAGTGTGAACCGGATCGTCAAGGATGCCGGAATCGCCAAGGGTTCTTTCTATCAGTATTTTGAAGATAAGGAAGCTTTGTTCCTGTATGTTTTCAGTGAATTCACCAGGATTGTCAAGGAATCTGTCAAGGCTGGTGAAAAGGATGACGCGAATGATTTTTCCAGCCAGTTGAGAAGTGTTGTCCGGTCCGGTCTTGAATTTATCGACCGGTATCCTGAATTTTTCAGATTCTATCAGAATATCCTGTATCGGGACGATACCCCGAGACGCGATGACCTTCTTTCCGTGGTCAGGCTGTTCCCGCATGAATATTTTCAGCCGCTTCTGGTCGAAGGCCAGAAAAAGCAGGCGATCAGGCCGGAACTTTCGCCGGAGCTGATTGTATTTATGGTGAACAGTCTGCTGGAGAGTTTTCTGGTGGAAAAGGCCAGGGCGAAGAACGGACATATCTTCGGCAGGGAGGGTACTGAAATTGATGTCCTGGTCGATCAGCTGGTCGATATTCTGCACACGGGGATTATGACAGGTCAATAAACAAGGTTTATGGAAAAACTTATGGAAAAAATGATCATTGAAGCCGGTCTGGGGGAAACCCTGGCCAAGATTAAAAATGACGAGCGGCTCACCCGGGAAGACGCGCTGGGCATGTATCAGAGCCCGAATATCCTGGCCCTTGGGTATCTTGCGAATATCGTCCGGGAACGCAAAAACGGCAACAAGGCCTATTTCATCTACAACCAGCACGTCAACTATTCGAATATCTGCACCAATCTCTGTAAATTCTGCGCCTTCGGCAAGGACAAGGCGTCTGATCAGGCGTATGAGATGAGCGTTGCGGAAGTACAGCAGAAAGTCCGGGAAAGACTCGATGAGCCGATCACCGAGGTGCATGTGGTCGGCGGTATCCACCCGGATCTGCCGTATTCCTATTATCTCGAGATGCTTAAGGGCATCAAGGAGGTGCGGCCCGAGATCCATATCCAGGCCTTCACCTGTGTCGAGATCGCCCATCTCGCGGAGTTGTCGGGGCAGAGCGTGAAAGACACCCTGCTGGAACTGAAAGAGGCGGGGCTCGGGTCGATTCCCGGGGGCGGGGCCGAGGTGTTCAGCCCGAGGATCAGGAAAATCACCTGCGAGAAAAAACTCTCCGGCGAGGGGTGGCTCGAGGTCGCGAAAACCGCCCATTCCCTCGGCCTCAATACGAACGCAACCATGCTCTATGGCCATATCGAAACCCTGGAAGAGCGGGTGGAGCATCTCGACATGCTCCGTTCCGCCCAGGATGAAACGGGCGGTTTCCTCACCTTTATCCCGCTTGCCTTCCACCCCAAGAACACTGAAATGCATGATCTGTCCCGGACGACCGGCATCGATGATCTGAAAAATATCGCGGTCGCCCGCTGTTTTCTCGACAACTTCCCCCATATCAAGGGCTACTGGGTCATGATCGGACCGAAGCTTGCCCAGGTATCGCTTTCCTTCGGCGCCGACGACATGGACGGGACGGTCAAGGAAGAGCGGATTACCAAGATGGCCGGCGGTGAGTCGGCCCAGGCCCTGAGCGACACCGAGCTGATCAGGTTGATCAGGGGCGCGGGTCGGGAACCGGTCGAGCGGGATACCCTGTATAATGTGATCAAGGTCTATTGAAATGGTGGATAAAATTATCGACAAAAGCCTTGCGGGCGAACGGATCTCGGTCGGTGAAGGGTTGCAGCTGGCGGCAGAGGCGGATCTCTACCAGCTGGGATTTCTGGCCGATGCGGTGAAACGGCAAAAGCATCCGGAACCCATGGTCACCTATGTGATCGATCGGAATATCAACTATACCGATATCTGCATTTCCGCCTGCAAATTCTGCGCATTTTTCAAAGCCCCCGAAGACAAGGCGGGTTATGTGCTGACCGATGAGGAACTGGGGCGGAAGATCGAAGAGACCCTGGAACTCGGCGGCACCCAGATCCTTCTCCAGGGCGGGCTGCATCCGGATCTGCCGTTCAGCTACTATGAAGAGCTGCTGCGCTTCATCAAGGGGTATGGCATCCATATCCACGGTTTTTCGCCGCCGGAGATCTGTCATTTCGCCGAACTCTCCGGCCTGTCGAGCAAAGAGGTCATTCAAAGGCTCCAGGCTGCCGGGCTTGATTCGATTCCCGGAGGGGGGGCGGAGATCCTGACCGACCGGGTCCGGAAGGATACCGCTCCCAGAAAATGCAATACCGAACAATGGCTCGGGGTGATGGAAACCGCGCATACCCTCGGGATGAAAACAACCGCCACCATGATGTTCGGCCATATTGAAACCGTGGCCGAAAGATTTGAGCATCTGGAGAGGGTGCGCACTCTGCAGGAGAGAACCGGCGGCTTCACTGCCTTTATTCCCTGGCCTTTTCAGCCTGCCAATACCGTTCTCTCGCACATCCCGACCGCAACCGGCATGGAGTATCTCCGAATGCTCGCCCTGTCCCGGATCTTCCTCGACAATGTCCCGAACATCCAGGCCTCATGGGTCACTCAGGGGCCGAAGATCGCCCAGTTGTCGCTCTTCTTCGGGGCCAATGATTTCGGCAGCACCATGATCGAGGAAAACGTGGTGGCCGCGGCCGGAGTGGGCTTTCGCCTATCAGAAAAAGAAATCCGCCACCTTGTGGAAGATGCCGGGTTCAAAGCCTGTCAGCGAAGAATGGATTACACCCTGGTGGACAAGCCCGCAAAATGATCGAGGAACGAAGATATCTGCACCGGGCGCGGTATGTGGTCCCGATGGCGGCTGACCGCAACCTGCCGGAAATCCTTTCCGACGGCGCGGTTCTTACCGAAGAAGGTGTGATCACCGCTGTCGGCCGGTACGATGCTCTGCAGGAGAATGATGCGGTTCTGGTGGACCATGGCAAAGCGGTGTTGCTGCCCGCGATGGTCAATTGTCACTCGCATCTGGAACTTTCCTGTTTTGCCGCCCTCGCCGGTGGCGACCGTCCAACCCATACCGGGGATATGACCGGGTGGATCAGGGAGCTGCTTGCCGAAAGGGAACAGCCGCCCGACCCTGAAGAGAGCAGAATGGCTTCCTGGCAGGCCCTGGCCCGGATGTATGGTGGTGGCTGCCGGGGGGTGATCGATATCGGCAATCAGCCGGAAAGTGCAACTCTCGGAGAAAATTTCAAGATGGATCTCCGATTCTTTCTTGAGGTTCTGGGACTCGGGCAGGAGGCCATCGGCCGGACCGGGCAGATTATCGAATCCCTTGCCGATTCCGATCATTTGGCCGTGCATTCCCCGTATTCCGTGCATCCGGATGTGATCAGAATGGTGAAGGAAAGGTGCCGCGCTCTCGGGCATCTCATGCCGGTGCATGTGGCCGAGTCGGCGGGCGAGGTAGAGTTTTTGGCGACCGGCCGTGGCGTCTTCAGGGATTTTCTTGAGGAAAGAGGGGTGTGGGACGGTTCATTCAAGGTCCCGGGCAAGAGCCCGGTTGCCTATCTGGATGACCTGCAGGCGCTTGATGTAAACACCCTTTGCGTCCACTGTGTGCAGGTCTCCGACCAGGATATTGAAATCATGGCCTCCCGCGGCGTCACCGTTTGTGCCTGCCCGGGATCCAACAACTTTCTGGGGGTAGGAGTTGCCCCTGTTGACAAGTTCGTCAAGAGTGGTTTGCGGGTTGTTCTCGGCACCGACAGTCCGGCCAGTAACCCGCAGGTGAGCTTGTGGGAAGAGATGCGCCTGCTGGCCGACCGGTTTCCGGAAATCCACCCTTTGGATCTCCTGAAAATGGCGACCAGAAATGGGGCGGAACTTCTCGGCCTGGAGAATAAAATAGGGTCACTGGCAACCGGCTGTTCAGCGAATTTCCTTGCGGTGACCGGTGATCTCCCTGAAGATGACCGGCAGGGAGCCCTGCGATGGCTGGTCACGGCCGGTCTGGCGGTAGAAACCGAATGGGTGGAATGATCTGATGAAGAGCGGGGTTTCGGCACGAATCGGGATGGTCAATTTCATCAATACCGCACCGATCTATGAGGTGTGGAAGAGTTCGGTGAAAAGAACGGACTGGCAGGTTGTCGAGGCCGCGCCCTCGGAACTGAACCGGCGGCTATTCATGGGGGAGCTTGATCTCGGGTTTATTTCATCCCACGAATATGCGGCCCATCCGGACAAATATATGCTGCTGGATGATCTGTCGATCTCCGCGACCGGAGAGGTGGGCAGTGTGTTCCTCTTCTCGAAGGTCGCCCCGGAAAATCTCTCCGGGGCCAGAGTTCTTTTAAGCGCCCAGTCCCAGACCTCGATCAGCCTCTTGGCCATCATTCTCGAAAAATTTTATCAGGTCGTCCCGAGATATGAGAAAGGGGCGATCGGTAAACATCTTTCCGATCTTGCCGGATATGACGCGGTATTGGCGATCGGTGATGAAGCGCTCCGACTTTCCGGGGAAAAAATCTTCCCTTTGCAGATGGACCTGGGCCATGCCTGGCACCAAGAGACCGGGTTGCCCTTTGTTTTTGCGGTCTGGGCGGTGCGGGAAGAGTTCCGGCAGGCTGCACCGGACACGGTTCTTGAGATCCATCGGGAGCTTCTCCGCTGCCGCAAGGCGGGGCTTGCCAATCTTACGTTGATCAGCGCCCTGGTTGCGCCCCGGATCCCGATGCCGATCGAAGCGTGTGTCCGATATCTGCAGGGCATCCAGTACGATCTGGATGCCGGCAAACAGAAGGCTCTGCAGCTCTTTATCGAATACCTGATCGAAAGGGGAGAGGCGCATCCGGATTCGCTTCCTCTCAAAATATGCGACTGATCTCAAACTAAAACGGAACCTAGAGTTATTTATGAACACCCCGGAAGACAAAAAGAAATTTGTGAGAGAGAAGTTTTCCTCGATCAGCGGGAAGTATGATTTTTTAAATTCGCTGCTCAGTATGCAGATCGACCGCTACTGGCGCTGGCTCACTACCAGGATGCTCAGCGAGTTTCCCGAGGGGACGATTCTCGATCTCTGTGCCGGGACCCTGCCCCTGTCGCTGGAGCTGACCAGGCAGGAGAAGAATCGCACTGTGCTCGCCATCGATTTCTGTGAAGAGATGCTGCGGGCGGGGATCAGGACGATGCCTGCCGATGGCCGGAAAGAACGGATCATGCCGGTCTGCGGGGACGGCGAGAAAATTCCCGCAGCCACTGACAGCTGTTGGGGGATCACCGTTGCTTTCGGGGTCCGCAACCTCGCCAGGACCCAGGACGGGTTGAACGAAATGTATCGCGTCATTAAACCCGGCGGCAAGCTTCTGATCCTCGAATTTTCAAGACCGAAAAATCCGCTGATCAAGCCTCTCTATAATTTTTATCTGGGGAAAGTCCTGCCGAAACTTGCCGGTATTGTTTCCGGCGATAAAGAGGCGTATGAATACCTGGCAAGTTCCATCGCCCAGTTCTATGAACCGTCGGAACTCCTTGCCATGATGGAGCGATCCGGTTTTGCAAAGGTGTTTGCAAAGCCTGTGACCTTCGGCATTGTCACCATCTATACGGGGATCAAATGAAGAAGAGAATCATTCTCGCCATTACCGGCGCCAGTGGATCATTGTATGCGGTCGAGTTTCTGAAGCTGATGCGCGAGGTTGACGTGGAAGTTCACGCGGTGATCTCCGAGGCGGGGCTTAAGGTGATGGAGATCGAGGAGGGAAAGAATCTCAAGGAACTTTCCGGGATGGCGGGTTCCTGGAGTGACAGCAAAGATTTCGCCGCCGAGATGGCGAGCGGGTCCGCCCGGTTTGCCGGGATGGTGGTGCTGCCCTGCAGCATGGGGACCCTGGCCTCGATAGCGAACGGGATCTCCGCAAACCTCATTCACCGGGCCGCCGATGTTACCCTGAAAGAGCGCAGACCGCTATTGCTTGCGGTCCGGGAAACGCCCTTCAACCGGAGCCATCTCACAAATATGCTGAAGGCCCATGATGGCGGGGCAACGATCTGCCCGCTGGTCCACTCCCATTATCACGGGGTGGATTCCTTCGCGGAAATGGCCAGGATTTTCTGCGGCAGACTTGCGGACCACCTTGATATCGAAATCCCCGGTCAGCCTCGCTGGCAGGGTGGAAAATAGCTCGGGGAGAATAGTGATGTTACGGAAAATAGGCATCATGCTTGAAATGATAAAATTCGAGCATACGGTTTTTGCTCTGCCGTTCGCCTTCATGGGGGCATTCCTGGCGGGCAGGGGCGCGCCTTCTCCGGAGGTTTTCCTCTGGGTACTTGCGGCCATGGTTGGTGCCAGGACCAGCGCCATGGGCTTCAACCGGATCGCCGACCGTCATTTCGACCGGAAGAATCCAAGAACCGCCGACCGGGCCATCCCCGCCGGAGCCGTCAAATTATGGGAGGCGTGGCTGATGGTCGTCATTGCTGCGGCCATCTTCTTTTTCGCCTGCTATAACCTCAACCGTCTGACCCTGATTCTTTCTCCGTTTGCCCTGGGTCTCACCTTCTTTTATTCGTTGACCAAGAGGTTTACCTGGCTCTGCCATGTCGTTCTCGGTATCGCTCTTGCCTTTTCTCCTCTGGGCGGTTGGGTCGCCGTGACCGGCAGTCTTGCCGGTTTTCCCTATGTGCTTTCGGCAGGGGTCCTGCTCTGGGTTGCCGGGTTTGATACGGTCTATGCCTGTCTCGATGCGGATTTCGACCGGGAGGCAGGGCTTTTTTCCTTGCCCGCCCGATTCGGCAGGGAAGGGGCTTTTCGGCTCGCGGTTTTCTTTCATCTGCTGGCTTTTGTGCTGTTTGTTCTGACCGGCGTGCAGCAGAAACTGGGAATGTATTTCTATGCAGGGATCATTGTGACCGCCATCGCCCTTTTCTATCAGCACCTGATCGTGAATCCGAAGGACCTGTCCAGAATAAAAATGTCTTTCTTTACCCTGAACGGCCTGATCAGTCTGACAATCTTCGTCGCGACCTGGCTTGATATTTCATTAAACTGACAGCTGATCCGGAAGTGAAATATCCGGCTGATCAAGATGGATCATAAACCGGCAAGAACCATTTTTGCCGCACCCTTTAAAGGCGCTTTCTGGTCCAGGATCACGTTCACCGGGATATCGGTCAGCAACCTTGACATCCTGCCTTTATTCAGAAAGCTTTTCAGAAAGGCGCTTGAGTCGAGGATGCTGGTGATCCTTGAAGGAATTCCGCCTCCGATATAGACGCCGCCACGGGCCATGACCTTGATCGCCAGATTTCCCGCCTCAGCCCCCAGAATCGAAACAAACATCTTTACCGTTTCACTGCAGATGGGGCACTCTCGGTCCCTGTCCAGAGCGGTATTGATGATCACCATGCTCGGATCCTCGGCGGAAATCAGCAGATCGGACAGCCAGGGCGGTTCTTCGTGCAGACCGGAATCCTTCAGAAAAAAATATATATTCGACAACCCCAGCCCCGAGCAGACAAGTTCATAGCTCACATGCCCGATCCTGTTTCTCAGGTACCCAAGCATTTGGTCTTCAATACTGTTGCAGGGGGCGAAATCCGTGTGGCCTCCCTCGGAAGAGTGGGGGAGGTATGAGCCCGATCCCTTGTCCCAGATGAGAAAGGATTCACCAAGGCCCGTTCCCGGGCTGATGACGGCTATGTTGCCGGTCGGCAGGCCGTGACCTTCATTCAGGGTATACAGATCCTTTTGATCGATCAGGGTGATTGCGGCGGCTGTCGCCTCAAGATCATTGATCAGCCTGATCTTTCTGATTCCGGTTACTTGTGAAAGTGCGTCTCCATCAATAAACCATGGAAGGTTGGTGGTGGTTGACCGGTTATCGATTACCGGACCGGCCACCCCGATGCACGCCTGTTCCGGAAGGGCGGAGGTGTCGGCCAGGAACTTCAGGATCAACTCCGTTGCATCCGTGAAGTCGGCGGATTTGAGGGTTGCTTCAGCGATTGGGGCTAACGGTCCCCCTGCACGTGTAACCAGAGAGAGATTGGTTTTGGAACCACCAATGTCACAGGCGAGGAATTTTTTTTCAGGAGGCATAATTAATTTATAGCTGATGTGATTTGAGTGAGTAAGAAAACCCGGTGAACACAAATCCTGAATGGTCTTTGTTCATCTGAAAGCATGGAACTTTTTGCTTTTCATGTTCAACATGCTTGCCAAATATTGTGACTCATTGGTAGTATCTTATCCCATCACAAAGAAATTAAACCAGATTTTAAAAATACTGTGGAGGATTTGTTTATTATGGCAGCTAAAAGTGCAGCAGATGGCATGGTGAAAAAAGAGTTCATGCTGGTTGTGGCTCTGATTACATTTGTCGCAGGATTCCTGGTTGGTGTGGTTTTCAGCAGCATGCAGTCTACCCAGGTCCAGGCGCCCGGACAGAACAGGCAGCAGGCCTCGGGTCCGGTTCAGGGTGGCGGCTTGGCGCCTGATCAGGCGTCAAGAATACTGACCCTTGAGGGCCAGGTTGCGGCAAATCCTCAGGATGTTCAGGCCTGGACAAGCCTTGGCCATGTCTATTTTGATTCCAATATGTATCAGAAAGCCATCAATTCCTATCTGAGATCCCTGGAGCTCAATCCGTCCCAGGCGGATGTTCTGGTAGATCTGGGTGTTATGTACAGGCGGAACAAACAACCGGATCTGGCCATCCAGTCTTTTGACAAGGCCGCGAACCTCAACCCGACCCATGAACAAGCCCGCTTCAACAAGGGCATCGTTCTCATGTACGATCTGAACCAGAAGGATGCGGCCATCAAGAGCTGGGAAGAATTGCTGACCATCAACCCCAACGCAATGGCACCGAATGGTCAGACGGTCAAGGATTTGGTGGCATCATTGAAGTAAGGTTACGACCCTGTTTGTAATCCGGTCATTTAAGAGGCACCGGCAAAAACATTATTCCCGGCCCGGCATGAAATCATGGTTCATGTCGGGCCTTCTTTTTTTATGGGAAGCTCCTCTCCAGCCCTGACGTTTAAGAACGTTGCGATCAGAGAATAAGAATTTATCCGTAAATAACGCCAGCTTTTCTGAAGGCAATTATTGCCGCCGCCATATGTAACAATGCTTCGTAGGTTTCGGTAAGCTTTTCGTATCTTACCAATAGTTTTCTAAACCTGTTGAACCAAGAGTGAGTAACT